>JADFWE010000394.1 GCA_015222915.1 Pseudomonadota bacterium
TTCTAGCCGTATTCGGAAGTCGGGCTAAATTTTATCTTTATCTTCCAGGTGTTCTTCTCAGAGGGATGCTTCTAGTGTGTTAATATTTATCAAAATCTAAAGTTATGGCTTGTTAAACGATATGTCTGGAAATTCAATAGGAAAACTCTTTAGCGTCACCACTGCCGGGGAGTCACACGGTGCCGGTTTGATCGGTATCGTCGATGGTTGCCCGCCGGGTATCGAACTGTGTGAGGAAGATTTGCAGCTGGATCTGGATCGACGTAAACCGGGTACTTCCCGCCACACTACACAGCGCCGTGAAGATGATAGAGTCAAAATATTCTCTGGTGTATTTGAAGGCAAGACCACCGGCACCAGCATCGGCCTGGTGATCGAGAACACTGATCAGCGCTCGAAAGATTATGGCGATATCATGGACCGTTTCCGCCCCGGTCATGCCGATTACACTTACCAGCAGAAATACGGTATCCGTGATTATCGCGGCGGTGGCCGTTCTTCTGCACGTGAGACGGCGATGCGTGTTGCTGCCGGTGGCATCGCTAAAAAGTTCCTGAAAGACCGTTATGGCATCAATATCTACGGTTATATGTCTCAGCTTGGGCCCATCGAGATGCCGATGCTGGACTTGGCCGAGATCAATAACAATGCTTTTTTCTGCGGTGACGTGTCAAAGATAGAAGAACTTGAAAGCTATATGGATGCGCTGCGCAAAGAAGGTAACTCTGTCGGCGGCAAGATCACCGTGGTCGCAGAGAATGTGCCGCCGGGCCTTGGTGAGCCGGTGTTCGACCGACTCGATGCGGATATCGCGCATGCCATGATGGGCATTAACGCGGCCAAGGGGGTCGAGATCGGAGACGGTTTTGGCTGTGTGGCAGCCAGGGGTACCGAGTTCCGTGATGAGATTACCCCCGAAGGTTTCAAGACCAACCATGCCGGCGGTGTGCTGGGTGGAATATCTTCAGGCCAGAACATCGTCGCACATACGGCGTTTAAACCGACGTCCAGTATCCGGCTCTCCGGTGACACTGTCGATATCGAAGGTAATGCTACTGATGTCGTCACCCATGGTCGTCACGACCCGTGTGTGGCGATCCGTGCTACTCCTATCTGTGAAGCAATGCTGGCGATCGTGCTGTGTGATCATATGTTGCGCCAGCGTGGGCAGAATATGGATGTGCATTCACAGACGCCGGTCATACCCTCGCATACATAAACCTCATCTTCACTTGTAACACAAAGAGACGTCTGCAGAAAAAATCTGTTGCTGCGAATATAACCGCGCAGCAGCGGTTAATGTCGATATGTTCTCTGCAAATACCTTAATATCGATGCCTGACGTATCTGTAACACATATCAAATCATAAAATGACTAGCCAGACCGTTACCTCTACAGTTCCTTACTGGCGTCTCAGCAGTTTTTATTTTTTCTACTTTGCTTCGCTCGGTATCCTGGTTCCCTACTGGAGTCCGTATCTGAAGTCTCTGGGTTATAACAGTCTGACCATCGGCAGTCTGGTCGCTATCCTGCCGGCGACAAAACTGGTGGCACCATATATCTGGGGCTGGCTGGCGGACCATACCCGCCGCTCGATACTGATCATCCGTGTCACCAGTGTACTGGCGTTAGTAAGTTTCTCGCTGGTCTTCGTCAGCCAGCAACTATGGTGGCTGGCATCTGCCATGTTGCTGTTCAGCTTCTTCTGGAATGCGACCCTGCCTCAATTCGAGGCGCTAACCCTGAACCATCTGGGCGACGATAGTCATCGCTACAGCATGGTGCGTCTGTGGGGTTCGCTGGGATTCATCGTTATCGTGGTCCTGATGGGGAGTCTGCTGGAAAATAATACTGCAGATATTATCCCACTGGTGGTTCTGATCAGTTTTGTCTTCATCGCCATCAGCAGTTTTGCTGTACCGGAAAAATTGAATATTCCACACGCCGAACACTCGCCGATCTGGCAGGTGATAAAGCAGCCGAAAGTGCTGGCATTCCTCATCGTCTGCTTTTTGATGTTATGCAGCCACGGGCCGTATTACACGTTTTACACCATCTATCTGGAAGACCTGGGTTACAGCTCGAAGATGATCGGTATCCTGTGGGCGGTCGGCGTACTGGCAGAGGTGGCAATCTTTATGATGATGCATCGCCTGTTACCGCTCTACGGGGCGCGCAAGCTATTACTGGTTACCTTGTTGCTGACTTCACTGCGCTGGCTGCTGATCGGTTTTTATGCCGATGAATTGATCATATTGTTCATCGCGCAACTGCTGCATGCATTTTCCTTCGGGGTTTTTCACTCGGTCGGTATCTCACTGGTGCATGAATATTTCACCGGCAGCCATCAGGGAAGGGGGCAGGCACTCTACTCCAGTGTCAGCTTTGGCGGCGGTGTTGCGGTGGGTACGCTGGTCAGTGGTCTGGTCTGGGATCTATGGGGAGCTGGCCTGCTGTTTACCCTGGCTTCTGCCTGTACGTTGCTGGCAACGGTCATCGTATGGAAATTTATCCAGCCACCGGCTTAATCTAAGGTTCGGCGTTTTATAAACCCTGCCTGCATATCTATATCGGCGATGCCGGTGATGGCATCGATACTTCTTACATAGCCGTAGACGAAATAGAGCGATCCTGCATCACGGGTAACAGTCGGCTCGCCGATGGCGATGATCTTGCCCAGTGGTGTGTCACCCTGATCTTTTTCCAGAACGGTAACCGGTGTGCCCCGGTTACTGTCATCGGCGCAGTCTGTTGCCGCGTCATTATTAACGAAACCCTGACTTGATCAGAGCATTCTCAAATGCTTACCTGTTTTTAAGGTTTTCAAGCAAGGCCGCTGCCGAGTTTGATAAAGTTCGTGATGCATGCAGCAGTACACCGAGGTGTCTCTCCATTTTTACATCTCTAATCTTTAATCTGTGCAGTGATTTATCGATCATTGACTCAGGCAGTACGCCCCAGCCCAAACCGTTTTGTATCATCGCCTTGATGGTCTCGAGATAATTGGATTCCATGATGATCTTGATATTTGAATCCAGTTTTAAAGCTCGATCGATGATGTCACGCGTATGCGTGCTGTGTGATTGTATTAATACACCGTGTTCTGCCAGCTGTTTTCTGGTTACGGTTTTTTGTTTCGCTAATGGGTGATCATTAGCAACAACGCACTGCATAGGGTCAGACCATACAGGGATGGTAGTAAATGGTTTATCGATGGTATCGGGCAAGGTGATGAGCGCTATTTCGATCTCACCTTTTAAGATCAATGCCGCTGCCTGTTCAGAATCCATAAACTGGATATCCAGCTCGACTTTTGGATGCTGCCTGGTGTAATCGCGTAATACCGGTGGTAGGCGGTGCAGGCCAATGTGATGGCTGGTGCCGAATCTTAGGTGACCGCTAACATCTGTTCTCAAGGCGCTGATGATACGTTCGCTCTCATTCAGTTCTGCCAGTATGCGTTGATAACTTGGCACCAGTGCTGCGCCGGCCTGAGTGAGTTGAACGTTTTTACCTAGGCGGTCAAATAGCTGGCAGTCGAGGGAGAACTCCATGGTGGATATACGTTTACTGATGGCCGGTTGTGTGATGAACAGTTTGTCTGCCGCGCGCGAGAATGAACCGGTCTCTGCCACCATCAAAAATGCGCGGATGTTATGTATGTCCATAATTATAAAGCCTTTTGCTGCCCCGTCATTGCAAGCGAAGCGCGGCAATCTTCTGCATGGGATTGCCGCGCTTCGCTTGCAATGACGATAACTATTATATTATTTGCTAGCTCTTCAAGTTTTTTGTACTGGACAGTATATTTCATGTATAACCAAAAGTAATGAATTATATAAATAATATGAATTTGTTTTATATTGTAAAAACCACTATTCTTGTTACATCAAAAACAACTCTGAAAAAGGGAGGGAGTGCCCATGTTTAAACCGCTTGTATATAAAACAATGATTTTTACACTGTTGTTTGTAATAACAGCCAATGTGTCAGCAGAAGGATTTTATCTTAGCAGCAACGATATCCAGGGGCAGATTGCCAATGACCAGGTATTTAACAGTTTTGGCTGCAGCGGTAAAAATATCTCGCCACAGTTAAGCTGGAGTGATGCACCGGCGGGCACTAAAAGTTTTGCGATAACGGCTTATGACCCCGATGCACCCACCGGCAGCGGCTGGTGGCACTGGGTGGTTTTTAATATCAAACCAGTGGTTGACCATATAAATGCCGGCGACAGCGGTAACAGTATGCCGAAGGGTTCGATCGAAAGTATGACCAGTTACGGCAGCAGTGGTTTTGGCGGTGCGTGCCCGCCAAAAGGGGATAAACCGCATCGTTATATCTTTACGGTGTATGCCTTGAATACTGAAAAAATTGAACAGAACTCAGATGCCCGTCCTGAATTGATCGGTTTCTTTTTAAATAGCCACGCCATTGCCAAAGCGAGCATCATGGCCTATTACGGCCGTTAAACACGGTAGATGATTTTATATGAACAAAGCAAAAACCCTTTACGATAAATTGTGGGATGACCACGTAGTGCGCAGTGAAGAAGACGGTACTGCATTATTGTATATCGATCGTCACCTGGTGCATGAAGTGACTTCACCGCAGGCATTTGAAGGCTTGCGTATAGCCGGCCGCCAGCCATGGCGAAGCAGTTCGATCGTTGCGGTGCCTGACCACAACGTGCCCACGACAGACCGCAGCCAGGGAATTACCGACCCAGTCGCCAGGCTGCAGGTTGAAACGCTGGATAACAATTGTAAAGAGTTTGGCCTGACAGAGTTCGATATGTCTGACATCCGTCAGGGCATCGTGCATGTGATCGGTCCGGAGCAGGGTGCTACCTTACCTGGCATGACCGTGGTCTGTGGAGATTCACATACTTCGACCCACGGTGCCTTCGGTGCGCTGGCTTTTGGCATCGGTACTTCAGAAGTCGAACACGTGCTGGCGACGCAGTGCCTGATGCAGAATAAAAGCATGAATATGCTGGTCTCGGTCGATGGCGAAGTGCCGGCAGGTGTCACTGCCAAAGATATCGTGCTGGCCATCATCGGTGAGCTGGGCACCGCCGGTGGTACCGGTTATGCCATCGAGTTTGGTGGCGATGCTATCAGTGCTCTGTCCATCGAAGGCCGTATGACAGTGTGCAATATGGCGATCGAGGCCGGTGCCCGTGCCGGTATGGTCGCTGTCGATGAGACCACGACCGAGTATGTCAGCGGCAGACCTTATTCGCCTACCGGCGACACGCTGGAAAAAGCGAAGGCTTACTGGTCGACTTTATACAGTGATGACGGCGCACATTTTGATAAGGTGATACATCTCGATGCGGCGGACATCAAACCTCAGGTTACCTGGGGGACATCACCGGAGATGGTGGTGGCTATCGATTCACTGGTGCCGGATCCGGACGATGTCAGTGATAAGGTGAAAGCGGACGGCATGCGTAAAGCGTTGGCTTACATGGGGCTTGAGGCCGGAACACCGATCGATGAGATCAGTGTCGATAAAGTATTTATCGGTTCGTGCACCAACTCGCGTATCGAGGACCTGCGTGATGCGGCGAAAGTTGCGCAGGGAAAAAAGGTGGCAGGCAATATCAAACTGGCCCTGGTTGTTCCGGGTTCAGGTCTGGTAAAAAAACAGGCGGAGGAAGAAGGTCTGGACAAGATCTTTATCGATGCCGGATTCGAATGGCGTGAGCCGGGCTGTTCTATGTGCCTGGCGATGAATGCTGATCGCCTGGAACCGGGTGAACGCTGTGCCTCGACATCGAACCGTAATTTTGAAGGCCGTCAGGGCCAGGGTGGTAGAACACATCTGGTGAGCCCGGCGATGGCTGCAGCAGCAGCGGTTAACGGCCACTTTACGGCTTTGCAGGTGTGAACTAACAAACTTGAATAACGAGGAATAAACATGAAAATATTTATTATGCTGATCTTATTATTGCCTGTGATTACTGCCTGTAATTTTAAAGAAGGTTTAAAAGAAGCAGGTGATGGCGTTCAGGAGGGTGTGGGTAATGCGGGCGAAGCATTGAAAGGTGCGCCCGCTGAAGTGAGTGAAGCATCCAATAAAGCTGAAAAAGACATTAAGCAATAACATTAAGCAAGAATCGAACCAGATACCATTATGAAAGCTTTTACACAACACACGGGCATTGTCGCACCGCTGGATCGACCTAATGTCGATACCGATGCCATCATCCCGAAGCAGTTTTTAAAATCGATAAAACGTTCTGGTTTTGGACCAAACGCGTTTGATGACTGGCGCTATCTCGATGAAGGTGGTCCTGATATCGAAAATGCAGGCCGCAGGATCAATCCTGACTTTATCCTGAATCAGTCACCGTTCGACAAGGCAACGATATTGCTTGCCCGTGAAAATTTCGGCTGTGGTTCATCGCGTGAACACGCCGTATGGGCGCTGGATGATTTCGGTTTTCGTGCTGTCATCGCGCCGAGTTTTGCCGATATCTTCTATAACAACAGTTTCAAAAATGGCCTGTTGCCGATAGTGCTGGATGCAGCGATCGTCGATGATCTGTTCGAGCGTGTAGCAGCGAACCATGGACTGGAATTGTCCATCGACCTGGACGTACAGACCGTTAGCTGTGAAGGTGAAAAGATCGCGTCTTTTGAGATCGATGATTTTCGCAAGCATTGCATGTTAAACGGTCTGGATGATATCGCTTTGACATTGCAGCATGCCGATGAGATAAAAGTCTACGAAGATAAGCGTAAACAGACCGCACCGTGGTTGTTTTAACAGGACAAGTTTTACCACAGAGGCACAGAGAGCACAGAGGAAAAGCTTTGTGTTGTTAATCGCGCCGCAGGCGCTGTTAACAAAATAAAACGCCGTGTTCTCTGTGCCTCTGTGGTGAAAAAA
>JADFWE010000009.1 GCA_015222915.1 Pseudomonadota bacterium
ATCACGCAACTTGGCATTGATCGCGCGCAGACCGGACTCTGCCTCAGTGATGCGTGAACGCGCTGATGAAACCTGTGTGCCCTGGGTGACTAAATCCGCATGTCGTTCAATACTTTTATTACCGCCACTGTCGCCTGGCATAAAGTCATTGTCGTCAAAAAAACCATCAAACATGGAAGGCATCCCCATACCAGCCATCGGACGTGGATTATAAACACGTGGATTCCACAGTTCTCGATTGTATTGAACCTGGGCATTTTGCATGGCATTTTGTGACGAAGACAACTGCGCTTCAGCAGCCTGTTTCTTCGCCTGCAGGTCGTCATCGTTGATTTTCACCAGCTCGGTACCCGCCTTGAATGTATCGCCTTCTTCACCCGCGATATTTACCACGCGTCCCGGCATCTGTGCGGCAAGCGTGACCTCTTTAAGCGGAATAACACTGCCTCCAAGGATGACGTAACCACCATGTGGCGCTACGCCAACGGTAATGACATTATTCGCCTGCGCCTGCGCTTGTGCTGACCATCCAGTGAGAAGTGTTAGTGAGAGATAAAAGGGGAATTTCATTCGACTAATTATAGACATGCCCAAAGCTACCTTCATGTTCATTTACACACATTATTAAGAACTCACTATCCAAAGGGGATATGGATGTGAACACATCACAGGATGCCCTGTGTCTTGTAAAATTGCAAGGTCTTTTGCAAGGTATTTCGTCAACTTAAGCTTACTTTTTAAACCAAATCAAAAGTTATTTAAGAAAACTGACAAATTTTCATATCAACTTCGAGGTAAAAGCATGTAGCCCCATATTTCCGCTCTTAACGCTTCGCTCAGAGCAAGTTATCATTCAGACCAAAGGGGACTCACAGAAAACCTTTCAGCGACTCACGCCCGGTGCCAGGGAAATGACAGGACCTGCTCGATCCTCACTTTACCGGTCAGCACCATCAACAGGCGATCCAGCCCCACCGCCACCCCGGAGCAGGCCGGCAGACCATGGCAAAGCGCAGCGATAAAACGCTGATCGATATCACCGACAATTTTTCCGGTTTGCTGACGTTGAACGTTGTCCTGCTGAAACCGGCGTAACTGTTCGGCAGCATCGGTCAACTCAAAAAAACCATTGGCCAGTTCCAGCTCACCGTAAAACAGTTCGAAACGTTTTGCTACTGCAACCCCTGTCCCGTCATCCTCGATACTTGCCAGCGCGCACTGCGATGCCGGATAATCGTATATGAAAGTGAAACCGTCCTTGCAAAAAGCCGCTTGCACCACCTGCATCAGCAGCCAGTCCAACCAGTCATCTACCGCATCATCAGCCGTAAGCCCCTGCGGGATCTCGACATTATTCTGCTGTGCAAACCGAAGACACTGTTGCGATGTTGCCTGGTGAGGATCGATATTGGTCTGCTCGATAAAAGCCTGCCGATAACTGAGATACTCGAACCTGGCTTCAGTCTGTTCTTTTACCGAAGAAGTTTTTGTCGCCGACTCTCCCGGCGCAGCCCCTGTTAACGCAGATAACAGAACACGGATCAGCGCCTCCATCTCCTGCATCAGCTGGCGCATATCAAACCCTGGACGATACCATTCCAACATAGTGAATTCGGGGTTATGAAGCAGGCCCAGCTCATCATCACGAAAGGCTTTACAAACCTGATAAACAGGATGATGCCAGCCAGCCAGCAACCGTTTCATAGCATATTCCGGGGAAGTGTTCAGATAACAGTGCTGCTCGCGAAACCGCACCGGCAAACTGTCCAGGTGCGGATCGGTGATCGAACAGTGTGATAACAGCGGTGTATCGACTTCCAGCACATCTCGCGCATCAAAAAAAGCCCTGATGTTTTTCAACATCAGAGCTCTCTGCACCATCACTTCTTTACTGGCGACTGCCTGCCATGTTGCAGAGACGGCCTCTTGTCGTTGATCGTTGGTCATTTGTCTGGATCAATCCGCTACTGAATTACCATCTGAAACTATACGGCTAAAACTATACGGCTTTAAGGAGCGAGTAATGACAGACGACCAGGGACGTCTTTCAGAACCTATGCGCGTGACACGTATTCCCCGGTGCGGGTGTCGATCTTAAGTATATCGCCTTCATCGATAAACAGCGGCACCTTCACTTCGGCGCCTGTTTCCAGTGTTGCCGGCTTGGTTGCGCCCTGAGCAGTATCACCTTTCAGACCCGGATCAGTCTGCGCTACCGCCAGTTCGACAAAGTTGGGTAGCGTGATGGACAGCGGCGTACTGTTCCATAATGTCAAAACGCAGACTTCCTGGCCCTTCAGCCATTTCACGGCGTCGCCGACAGCGACAGCATCGGCTGCATGCTGATCAAAGGTTGTCGGCTCCATAAAGTGCCACTGCTCACCGTCACTATATAAGTATTCAACATTCATCTCATCGACGTCGGCTGCCTCGACTGATTCTGTCGACTTAAAAGTACGTTCGACCACTCTGCCCGTTCTCAGGTTTTTGGCTTTTATCTTGTTAAATGCCTGGCCTTTACCCGGCTTGACCACATTATTTTCCGTGATGGAACACGGATCGTTATCGATGATGATCTTCAAGCCGTTCTTAAACTGATTCGTACTGTATGTTGCCATGGTAAACTTCTGCCTTTGTATAAATTCTGAATAATTGCGCGTTAGATGCCTGCAGGATGAAACAATGAAACCCGAACAGACATCGACCCCAAACATCAACTGCCGAGATTGGCTGCTGAGCCCGGCCGCCGAGATTGGCCGCTATATTAACCTGAATTCCCTGTAACTGAAAATCGTAACTGAGAATACACAGCCACGATACCCCGACACCTCATTCTGCCAGCTCAAACCATGACCTCATCCAGCAAATTCTCAATCATTACCGAAAACATTTCTTCACTGTACTCAGCCGATGCTGATGACAATAGCGCTGCTGAAATTACTGGCAATAACGGTGACGGTGGCTGGAAGAAAGAACTGGCCAACGCCACGACATCTGCCGGACAACTACTGAAAAAACTGCAGCTTGAACGATACAGTGAACAGATAGATAAAGTACCGGATTTCAGGTGCCTGGTTACCGACAGTTACCTGAGAAAGATAACCGCGGGCGATATCGATGACCCGCTGTTGCGACAGGTACTGCCACTGGCGGAGGAAAATGACCGGGAGATACAGCTGAGCGGCATCACCGACCCTGTCGGCGACATCGATGCCGGCGTCACCCGTGGTCTATTACAAAAATATCATGGCCGGGCACTGCTCATCAGCACCGGCGCCTGTGCGATCCACTGTCGCTACTGCTTTCGCCGACTCTACCCCTATCAACAACTGGCAAATAACAGCAGCGTGCTGGCCGAAACCCTCTCATACCTTAAGCACCATGCTGATATCGACGAGATCATCCTGAGCGGCGGTGACCCGCTGGTACTCGATAATGAAAAACTGGCTGCACTCATCGACGAACTGGAAGGCGTACCACAGATACAGACCTTACGCATCCACACCCGCCTGCCGGTGGTGCTGCCTGCCCGCATCGATAAACCACTGCTGCGTATTCTGCAGGACACCAGGTTTCAGGTAGTCATGGTCATCCATGCCAATCACGCCCGTGAACTGGGCGAAGAGGAATACCATAAGTTGCATCAGCTGGCCGAATCCGGCATCACCCTGCTGAATCAGAGCGTACTGCTCAAAGGCGTCAACGATGACATCGAAACACTGAGCGATCTCAGCAAACGCTTATTCCAATGCAGAACCCTGCCCTATTACCTGCATTTGCTCGACCCGGTAAAAGGCGCCATGCATTTTCAGGTCGAGAAAAAAACCGCCATAGGACTCATCGAACAGATGACGATTCAACTGCCCGGATACCTGGTACCAAAACTGGTACAGGAAATCACCGGAATGAAATCAAAAACTGCAATTTCCCATATCTGAGCTACAATTAGAAATACAGATGGAATAATTATAAACAAAAAGCCAAGCTGTTGTTTTAGCTATCGTTTTATTAAAAGAGAGATATGAAACGAAGAAATATCTAAAACCAGTACAGGTTTCAGCAGGCAGCGATTTAGCGGCATGAAATTAAATATACCCCAACAAAGCAAACCGACAAAAGACGCCATTCCGAGCCACCCCCGGAAACTGAAGAAGATACTGGCCGCCCTGCCCAACACCAACATGGGCGAACTGACCAAACAGACCTTTCAGATACTGCGTGAACTCAACCGCCAGACCATGCCGAACAAACATCGTCTGGAAGATCTGGAGATGCTGCGCGTACTGGCACGCGAGATCTTTAAGAACCTCAATAAATATTTCATCAACCGCACCCTGCCGTTACCGGACAAAAGCCAGAAAATCGTCAATCTGAACCAGTCTATCCTGCGCGAATTAATCTATGGCTATGAGATCATCGCCTACGAATCAGCCGAAAGTATAGATACCAAGGTCGATGATAAAACTCTGAGCATCGCCATCTGTCGCGCCATCACTTATCTGTCGGAGATGCTATTACGCTCAAGTGAAGTCTACGCGCCCTGCCCGAAAGGTCTCTGGCTGGAAACGCATCAACTCTACCTCTACGCGGAAAGTAAAAATATCACAGATAAAATCGTTATCGACAAAGAGAATCAGCCGGAAAAAACGACCATCGAGAACAGCTACAAACAGATACTGCTGTTTTCACTGGCTCGCCCTATCGCCTTGCGGCAACGCGACAGTGAGCGTGTCTACAGCGAGCTTTTTGAATGGGTAAATCTCTGCAGCATCCAGCGTGACGCCAACAGGGACAAGATAGACAAACTTTTCTCTATGCGCGTCAATGAAGATGCCGCTCCGGACTATCTGTCTGAAGGTGACCTGGCTGAAGATGTAACCATCCGCACCATGGACGCAAACAGACTGGTCACGCACATAAATGAAACCATCGAACAACAGATCAGTCAGAAACAAAAACTCGTGGTCGGAGACAATACGTCACTGGAAGCATTGAAGACCTTATCCACAGCCTGGGGGTTCAATGCCAAGCGCAGGTTCTCACGCGCCAGCCGCAAAGAGCGCATCAATGTTGCCATGGGACTGTCGCGCATCGTTAAATCCATTCAGAAATCACTGGAAGAAGATGTCAGCATCGACACCACTTCAGGTTTTATCCGCACCTCTGCATCAAGGAAGCAGGATCCGGGATTCACTCTGGAATCTATCAACAGCAAAGAAAATACCGGGCTTGGCGGTTACATGACGCACACCGAGATCGGTGCCGGTGAAAATAATTCCTGGGACATGGTGGCAAAAGGCCGCGCACTTACCGATACCTACACAAAACAGCAGAGCCAGATTGACCAGGGTGATATTAAACCGCTGTATAAAGATATCGAAGCTCACTGGCATATCGTCAATATCAGTGCCGGTGGTTATCGCCTGCGCTGGGATTCTAATGAAACCTCAAAAGCACAGATCGGCGAGTTAATCGCCCTCCAGGAATTTTCTTCCAACGAAGAATTCAAGTGGCACATCGGCGCCGTACGATGGATGCAGTTCACTGAGGAAAACAACCTTGAGATCGGCGTACAGGTAATATCACCTAAAGTGGTCACCGCGACCGCGCAACGCGTCAACCGTCCTAGCGAGATCCCGTTTGAATGCCTGATGTTCCCCGGAATAAAAACATTGAACCAGTCACCGAGTACCATTTTACCTTCACACGCATTTAAAACGGGTGATAAACTTATCGTTCAGATCATGGAAAATAAACTTGATATTACTCTCGCCGATATCAAAGAACATACCGGTTCTTTCACTCAGTTCACCTACAAGAATACAGACGAAGCGCAGCGAATCAAAAAACAGGTGAAAAAAGAAAAAGCAAACAAAAATAAAGATGATTTCGACGAACTCTGGTCATCACTCTAAAATATTTCTCTGAAACAGTTCAGATTCTGGATACCCTAAGTGGAAGATAAAATAATCAACCTGATCGTCATCGACGATTCTTTCGATAGCGAAGAAAAAATTGTCAGCACATTAAGAACGATCGGTTACACCGCAAGATCATCGCGCGCAGAAGATGATGAAGATCTCACCGAGGCGGTGAGCTCACAGCCCCCCGACCTGGTGATCTATTTTGAAGGCATGTCACTGATATCCCTGAAAGGGGCAGTCGATTGCCTGAAAAAAGATAAGAAGTCAGAGAACACGCGGGTTATCTCGGTCAATAAAACCGAGAAGCCTGATGTCGTCGCCGCCATGCGCAGTGGCGCTGTTGATGCAACCGGCTTTACCGACATCAATCACCTGATGCTCATCATCGCCCGAGAATACCACTCGTTAAAATGTGCTCAGCAGATATCCAGCCTTGCAAAATCATACAAGGATTCGGAGACACGCTGCAACTCCCTGCTCGACAGCTCACGTGATGCTATCGCTTATATCCATGAAGGTATGCACGTCTATTCCAACCGCTCATATCTTGAACTTTTCGGTATCGATGAATCGGATGACCTGGAAGGTATGCCTATCCTCGACATGGTGGCCATCGAAGAGCGCGACGAATTCAAATCCATCCTGCGCAGTTATACGAAAAATAATGACGACACAAAAAAATTCGACACCCACCTGTGCAAACCAGATGGCGAAGAATTCAATGGTGAGATGGAGCTGTCACGCGCACAGATCGAAGGTGAGCCATGTGTGCAGATCATCATCCGTAAAGAAGATGCCAGCTCCGAAGAACTTGAACGTCAATTAAAGCTGCTCAGCCAGAAAGATCAGCTGACCGGGCTTTTCAATCGTCAGTACTGTATCGAGAACCTGGAGTCGATCATCGAGAGCTGTGAAGGGGGCAAATGCACCGCCGCACTGATGGAGATCCAGATCGATAATTTCGAGAACATCAAAAGCTCGGTCGGCGTCATCGAATCGGATCAATACATCATCGAAGCCGCAAAAGTACTGAGTGAAACAGTCAACGACAACGATATCCTGTCGCGCTATACGCATGAGAGCTTTATCGTCATCGCGCCCGACTACAACAAGGACAACATCGAAACCTATGCCGCCAGCCTGCAAAAGGCAGTCGCACAACTGGAGGCGAGCATCAGCGGTGCGCAGATCAACACCACCTGCAGCATCGGCATCTCATTGATCGACAGCGAATCTCCGGAATACAACGAAGTGCTGGCACGCTCCGAAAAAGCGCTGGCGTCAGCAACCGAGAAAGGCGCCAACCAGATCTACACCTATGTCCCTGAAAAAGGTGAACTAACCCGTCACGAGGTAGACACCCGGTTCAAGGAACAACTGACCGATGCCCTGAAAAATGACAGGTTCGTCCTGCATTATCAGCCCATCGTCAGCCTGCACGGCGACACAGATGAACGCTATGAAGTCTTCGTCCGCTTATCCGGCAACGACAACGATGAACTGATCATGCCGCAGGACTTCCTGCCGGCAGCAGAACGCATAGGCATGGCCATCGCCATCGACCGCTGGGTACTCGACAAGACCATCCGTGATCATGTGAAGAGGAAACAGGAAGGCAAACATACCCGTTTCTTCATAAAACTGTCAGCATCGTCGCTGAAAGATGAGACACTGATCGACTGGCTGAGCTACCAGATAAAAGAACATCAGATTGCCGAGGGAACCTTGAACTTCGAGGTCAAAGAAACGGTTGCTGTGACCAATCTGAAAAGCGCCAAGACGTTCTCGCACAAACTCAAAGAGCTGAACTGTGGTTTCGTACTGGATGACTTCGGTGGCGGCACCAATCCGTTCCAGCTACTCGATCACATCCACGCGGATTATCTAAGGATAGAAAGCCGTTACATGGACAAGCTGACAGACAATCCCCAGAACCAGGAAACCATAAAAGGCATCGCCGAGAAAGCAGCCGAGATCGATAAATTCACCATCGCCCAGCACGTGCCGGATGCCACCACCCTGTCACTATTATGGGGCATGGGTTTTAACTTTATCCAGGGTTACTTCCTGCAGGAACCACTGCCTGAAATGGAATACGACTTTACCGAGATGTCAGGCTAATCTTCGTTAATTTTAGCACCCGCCCTGACTCCACTCATTGACCGAATGTCTGAAAACGGCGGTGACAGAAGACACTTATCAGTTCAACATTGTGTGACCGCTCTCAATCATAATGCGATCTTAAATAAATCTGCTAGCAACAAATATTTCCCCACAAGGAGACGTTCAGAGTATTTACTCTGATCCCAAATATCATTTGTCACCGTAAGCCATGCGTTGAAAGAGTCGTTCGCGGGCTAAATAAATTCGTTAACCCGCCTCGCACATTGTCAGAAAAGCATCAACAACCCAATTGACATGGTGTTCGATACTCTGGATATCTCGCTGGCAAGGTTCACCATACATC
>JADFWE010000395.1 GCA_015222915.1 Pseudomonadota bacterium
ATGAGAGATTGCTTCGTTCCTCGCAATGACACATTAAAACAATGTTTTTATCTTCGCGTCTCTGCGGCTTTGCGCGAGAAATACGGTCTTTTCTTGATGTCCGCTTCTGGCCGATAGCTGACATGGCCTTGCAGTCATCAGACAACTTTTGTTTCTTCGCCTTCCAGTCTCGCGATGGTCACCGCGGCACATGAATCACTGAACACATTCACCGAGGTGCGGCACATATCCAGCACCCGGTCGACCACGAGGATCAGACCGATACCTTCCAATGGCAGCCCTATAGCCGCCAGGATGATGGTGATCGCTACCAGGCTGGCGGACGGAATGCCAGCAACACCTATCGACGTCAGCAGGGCGACCAGTACGATGGTAAATTGCGTGGTTATGTCCAGCGAGATGCCATAGGCCTGCGCGATAAACATGGCCGCAACACATTCATACAGCGCAGTTCCGTCCATATTGATGGTAGCGCCCAATGGCAGGGTAAAACCGGCCACCTGATTAGACACCCCTGCCCGCTTTTCGACACAATCGATGGTTATCGGCAAAGTCGCTGAAGATGAGCTGGTAGAAAACGCAGTCAGCAGCGCCGGCAGCATCGCTTTAAAATGTTTGCCCGGTGAGACCCTGGCCAGATAGCGCAAGATCAGCGGGAGGAATATCAGCAGGTGCACAGCCAGTGCCAGAATCACTGTCAGGAAGAAAAACGCCAACGGCTCGAACGCATCGACACCAGAGATCAGCAGGACTTTTGTCACCAGTGCATAGACGCCTATGGGGGCAAACTTCATCACCAGTTCGGTCATCATCATCATGATATCCAGTAAACCCTGCCAGAAATCTTTTTGCACCCTGGCAGGGCCGCCTTCCAGCTTCGAGATGAAATAACCGAAGATAAGACTGAAAAATATCAGCCCTAGCATCTGTCCGTTAGCCGCTGCAGTAACGATATTCGGCGGCACCATCCTGAGTAATACTTCGGCGATATCCGCAGCACCTTTGTCACCCACCCGGTCAACGACCACCGCCGTTTCAGATGACAGGCCAATGATATGACGAGCAGGTTCACCGTCAACAACGCCAGGCTGAAACAGGTTGACGAAGAACAGACCGATCAGGATAGCGACCAGGCTGGTAGTGGCATAATAGAGGATCGTCTTCGAGCCAAGGCGGCCCAGGGTGTCACCGGTCAACCCCATCATGCCTGTGATGATCGAAGCCATGATCAGAGGTACGATCAGCATCTTCAGTGCATTTAAAAACAGCGTGCCGATAAAGACCAGGATCGGAAGAAGAGGCATGCCCAGGATCGAAGAATCCTGCTCCAGCATCAGGCCCGTGATCACCGACAGGCAGAGAGCGATCAGTATCTGCCAGTGTAACGCCATCTTTTTAGTTGCCAAGAAACTCTCCGGTTTTTCTTTATCTGTATTAACTCAAACCTCAGCAGACAGGTATAGACAGAGGTGTTGATTTGGACTCATACTGGTATCGGTAAACGAACTACCGCTACCGACACAAAGCAGACCTAAAAACATTGCTCGCGCAGAGCCGCAGAGACGCAAAGGAAAAGCCTTTGATATTTGTCATTGCGAGCGAAGCGCGGCAATCTCTATCAG
>JADFWE010000396.1 GCA_015222915.1 Pseudomonadota bacterium
TCTCTATCAGGCGACTGTGCTATCTATGAGAGATTGCTTCGTTCCTCGCAATGACACATTAAAACAATGTTTTTATCTTCGCGCCTCGGCGGTGAATAATCTTTTGACTGTCCGCTTCTAGCCGTTAGTTGCTGTTGATTTTGTGGCGTCTGCGCCAGGTTTATTCCAGCCCGAAACTGTCCCTGCTTTTACCTGAGGTATAAGACTCGGCATCCTTGGCTTTTTCGATGGTGCGTATGAGATGGGTTTTCTCCTGTTCGGACATGCCGTGATTGATGTAACGGTCGGCAGCACGCATGGTTTCTTCCAGGTATTTTATCCGGTAGTGGTGACTGAGCAGTGTTTTAGCGATAAAAAACGGGTCTATCTTTTTGTCACGCATCTGCGCGGCCATCTTCAGTGCTGTCTCCAGCTCTTCATCGGTTGGTTTAGCCATCTCTTTCCGGTGTTTTATTTATTAATACAGGTAACTGTATTCTAGTTTAGATATCGCTCGATTGTGTCTTTCAGGGTGTCTAGATCGACTGGTTTTGTGATCATGTCACTCATGCCAACATCGAGGCAACCGGCTTTTATTTCCGGGAAAGCATTGGCAGTGATCGCGATGATCGGCAGTGTATTGTTGCCTCTTTCACGGATGGTTTTTGTTAGTTTGTAACCGTCCATCAGAGGCATATTACAGTCGGTGATCAACAGGTGGTATTCAGTGTCTGCCATCTTGTCCAATGCTTCCTGACCGTTAGCCGCTATGTCGGCTGAATAGCCCAGGGTTTCGAGCTGGCTGAGGATCAGGGTCTGATTGGTCGGGTTATCTTCTGCGATAAGGATATTTTTAGTGCCGGTACCGCTGGTACTATCCGGCACATTGCTGACGAAGGCAGGCTTGCTCTCACTTTCGATAGCAGTGGTAAAAGCGAGTTTACCGGTTAGCTCTATCCAGAATTCGCTGCCTTCGCCGACTTTGCTGCAAACACCTATGTTGCCGTTCATCATCTCGATCAGTTGTTTGCTGATCGACAGTCCGATGCCGGTACCTTCGATATTAGAGGCTGCATTAAGCCGGCTGAAGGGCTGGAATATCTCCTGCTGCAGTTCTTCGGAGATGCCCTGGCCTTTGTCGATGATGCTGATGCGTACCACGTTGTTTTCTTTCTGAGTGACCTTGATACTGACAGAGCCGTTTTCACTGTTGTATTTTATGGCGTTGCTCAACAGGTTTAACATCACCTGTTTCAGACGGGTGAAGTCGGCGATGACATATCCGTCGGTCTCGGTTTTTATGTCCAGTGAAAGGTTTTTCTGTTCGGCGAGGGGGGCGACCATGGCCTGACATTCCTTGAAACAATCCGACAGTTTTATTTTTTCCATGGATAACTGGAGATGGCCTTTTTCGATACGTGCCAGGTCCAGGATCTGGTTGACCAGTTCCAGTAACAGGTTACCGGCGTTACTGATCTCATCGACATGCGACTGCTGTTTCTCGGTCAGCGTCTTTTCATATTTTAATAACTGGGTAAAACCCAGGATGGCATTTAGCGGGGTGCGCAGCTCATGTGACATGCTGGATAAGAAGTCAGATTTTGCCTGGTTGGCTTTTTCTGCTTCTTCCTTGGATTTTATGATGGCCAGTTCGGTCTGTTTTTTGTCAGTGATGTCCAGGGCCATAGCCGCTATGCCGACGATGTTATTCTCTTCATCGGTCAGCGGGGTAACAAACCATTCACAGAATATAGCTGCTTTTGATCTGGTTTTATTTTCGATGACATAACCGACCACTGCTTCGAAGTTGAGCAGGCGCTGCCAGAGTTTTTCTGCTGCATCGGAGCTGTCACGCGGCAGGATCAGGCGCAGGATATTTTCATGGATGGCCTCGTTTCTGCTGTAGCCGAAGATATGCTCGGCAGCTTTATTCCATTCGGTTACATTAAAGTTGATATCGAACTCGATGATAGCCAGCGGCGTGTTCTGCAGATGCAGTGCCTGCTTCTGGTGCATTAACTCGATCGCACGTTCACGGTTATCTGCTTCCAGACGCAATCGGATGTTCTGCTGCGTGTTGTTGAATATGCGTCGGCCGGCTGACAGGGAGAAAAAGATAAAGACGGCGAGTACGAACGAGGTCGAATCCGAGAAGCTCCGATCTTCGATGATTAACCTGAATACCAGCAGCAGGCTGGCGGGCAGCAAAAACAGTGCCATGCTCTCCCAGCGATAGGCGAGAGTGGATAGCGAACCCGCGATAACCCCGATGAGGCAGACCATGATGAAAGCGAAGTATTCGATCTCTGGCGAATAACCTAACCAGGGCAGCAGGCCCCAGCAGAAACCGGCGATACCGGTACCCACCATGAAACGTATGCGCCAGCTGCTTTTTACCTGATCCTGCTTGTCGCTTTTAAAAAAAAAGTAACTGTCGATACTGCGGATAAAAAGAACAGTCAGTATGGTGATTAACCAGATATTGAGATTACGTTGAGATTCGACATGATCGAGTAAGACGTAATAGATGATAAGTGAGATAACAAAAGAAGCAGTATATGAAAACGGTGTGCCGCCATGCAGCAGACGGATCTCTTCCAGCAGGATCTGCTGTTCCAGCTTGTGATCGGGCTGTTTATTTAGCTGGTCCATGATAAATCCTCATCCATTGATCCGGTTTCAGGGTATTGACGTCATATGAAGTTATTACCTTACTGAAAAAAGGGATGCCTGGCTATTAATTTGTAGTATTTACCGACAGCTGCAGCTGAGAGCGCTATGCGTGAGGCTATATGTTAATGTTATGGTTTTTTATCAGAGCGCGGGAATCTGCTGACTATCATGTCGATCGATATAATTTATCAGGATGAATACATCATCGCGGTGAATAAGCCGCAGGCCTTATTGTCGGTGCCGGGCATCGGGCCTGATAAGCAGGACTGTATGATATCGAGACTGGTAAAGGTGTTTCCCGAGGCGAAAGTTGTGCACCGTCTTGATTGTTATACCTCCGGTATCATGCTGTTCGCCAATGGCATAGAGATGCAGCGTGCCCTGAGCAGGATCTTTCATGACCGCAAGATAGACAAGCAGTATGTGGCCGTGGTCCGGCAGTGGTTCGATGAGGATAACGGTGTAATAAAATTCCCCATGCGCTGTGATATCGACAACCGCCCCGTCCAGATCGTTGATTACGAACATGGCAAATCAGCGGTAACCCACTGGCAGGTCCTGCAGAGAAATAAAAACGATGTCCGCCTGTTATTAAAACCGCAGACCGGCCGTACCCATCAGTTGCGGGTACACTGCGCGGCCATGGGGCATCCGATCATCGGTGACGGCCTGTATGGCAATGATGAAGAGAAACAGCCGAGGATGTTATTACATGCAGAGAAGCTGTTTTTCGAACATCCGGTAAGCGGTGAGAAGATGTGCCTGTCTGCAGAGTGTGAGTTTTAGAGAGCCTATAAGTTAAGTTCCGCTTACACCGCATAGCGGGCCTCTGAAAAATGATCCAGATACAAAAAAATCGCCCTAAACGGACGGTGATAACGTTTTTCTTACATGTGTTTTTTTGTATTGGGTTTAAATTTGAGGCTCTGTCCAATAACCTTATTGTGTATCGTGAGTCTTGCTGTATAAGACCCTATATCTACCTGAAATCAGGAGTTTTGCGGCGTTGTATATTTAACTGTTATGTGTAAATAAATACAAACTGTAATATTTGAGATGAAAAAAACTGAACTCGAAAA
>JADFWE010000397.1 GCA_015222915.1 Pseudomonadota bacterium
AACGAGATTCGAACTCGCGACCTCAACCTTGGCAAGGTTGCGCTCTACCAACTGAGCTATTCCCGCATTGCTTTGTAAGCAGGTCGCTATTCTAGCGATGCCGGCGTTTGTGTCAAGGTAAAAATGGCCGTTGAGGCCGATAAATGCCTTTTTCTTATCAATTACTTGTCCTTAATGTCAGCCACGCCGATTTTATGTACACGGCCATTGATACCAGGGTCAAAATTGCGGACCAGACCAACAGACCTACGCCGAAGGTATAGGTTGGCAGGCCGAAGATATCATGCTCGTAGATCAGGAACAGCAATGCGAACATCTGGGCGACAGTTTTTGCTTTGCCGAAAAATGAGACGGCAACGTCCTCGCTTTTGCCCATACTTGACATCCATTCTCGCAATGATGAGATAAAGATTTCGCGCGAGATTATTATTATCGATGACAGCAGCAACCAGTTATTTTCTGAGTGTTTCGCCAATATTATCAGTAACGCTGAAATCACCATCAATTTGTCGGCCAGCGGGTCTATAAACGCGCCTAGCGAAGATTGCTGATTTAGTTTACGTGCCAGGTAACCATCGAACCAGTCGGTGATGGCGGCAAACCAGAAGACGAAAGCGGCTAACGCCGGTGCCCACGCATACGGCAGGTAGAAAACTGCGATGAATACGGGAATCAAAACGATTCTGAAGGTGGTTATAGCGTTTGGTATGGTCATGTTTTATATATTATGTTGTCACTACACACCGTCATTCCGGCGTGATTCTAGCCGGAATCCATGCCGGGTATAAACACCGGACCAGGCTACTAACCAAAAAGGTGGATACCGGCCTTCGCCGGTATGACGGTTTTTTTTCGCAATGACAGTTACTTCTAATTATTCTGTATTTAATCGGACGCATGAAACTCATCGTAGATGTCCCGCGCCAGTTTTTTACTGATACCGGTTATTTTAGCAATATCTTCGACACCTGCCTGTGTTATTCCCTGAATTCCACCAAAATGTTTCAATAATGTCTGACGTCGTTTAGGGCCTAAGCCTGCAATACCTTCTAGCGGCGATGTTCGGCGCTTCTTGGCGCGCTGTGCACGGTGTCCGCTGATGGCAAAACGGTGCGCCTCGTCACGCACCTGCAGGATCAGGTTAAGTGCAGCAGATTCGATGGTGAGATACAGCTCTGGCCGGCCATCGCTGAAGATCAGTTTTTCTAGTCCAGCCTTACGGCCTTCGCCCTTTGCGACACCGATTAACAACACGCTATCAATGTCCAGCTTTTGAAAAACTTCGATGGCCTGTCTGAGTTGGCCTTTACCACCGTCGATAAACAGGATGTCCGGCAGTTTCCGTTCAGTTTTATCTGCTGTCTTACTGTCTTTTTTCGTTTTTGATGGACGAAAACGTCTTTCCAGCGCCTGCTTCATGGCTGCATAATCGTCACCCCCGGTTATACCGGTGATGTTGTAACGCCGGTAGTCTGTTTTGAACGCACCTTCGGGGGTAAAAACTACGCAGGATGCAACCGTCGCTTCACCCATGGTGTGGCTGATATCAAAACATTCCAGGCGCACGGGAATTTCATCAAGCTGCAGGACTTCCTGCAATGCTTCGAACCTACTGAGCAAACCGGAGCGGGATATAAGTCTTGTTTTCAGTGAGTTAATAGCATTACTTAATGCCATTTCTATCCACTTGGCACGCTCACCCCTGACCTTGCTGGTGATTTTTACTTTATGTTTTGACTGATCACTTAATACTTCTTCAATCAGGTGACTATCAGCAGGTGCACTGGAAACTATGATCTCTCCGGGCACATCACGTTTTAAATAAAACTGGGGAATAAAAGCGGTGAGGATCTGCTCTGTGTTCAACTCTTCCGGTAGCTTAGGGTAAAAACTGCGGTTGCCAAGGTTAAGACCGTTTCGTATATAAAATACCTGCACACAGGCTTGTCCGGCTTCTGCGCTGCAGGCGATAACATCGATATCACCTTTATCTGCACTGATGTGCTGCTTCTCGGTAACCTTACGAAGGTTGCTGATCTGGTCACGATAGACACCGGCTTTTTCAAAATGGTGTTTATCTGCCGCTTTTTCCATGTCTTTGACCAGTTCATTGATCACCTGCTGGCTTTTACCCTGGAGAAATAAAATCGCATGACTGATGTCTTTGCCATAGGCTTTTTCAGAGATATATCCGACACAGGGTGCGGTACAGCGTTTGATCTGATATTGCAGACAGGGGCGCGAACGGTTGGCAAAAGTGGTGTCTTCACACTGGCGTATGAGAAACATTTTCTGCAGCAGGTTAATACTTTCACGGACGGCATGTGCATTTGGATACGGCCCCAGGTACAGGCCCTTTTTTTTACGTGCGCCGCGGTGTAATGCGATACGCGGATATTCGGCTTTATCTGAAACAAAAATATAAGGGTAGCTTTTGTCATCACGCATCAGCACGTTATAACGCGGGCGCAGTTCTTTGATCAGGTTGCTTTCGAGTAATAAGGCCTCGCCTTCGGTGTGTGTGATGGTGATATTTATGTCGGCTATCTTTGACACCATCACCTGCGTTTTAGGCGACAGACCGGTCTGCCTGAAATAACTGCTTAATCGATTTTTGAGGTTCTTGGCTTTACCGACATAGATGACCTGCTCTTTTTCGTCAAGCATACGGTATACACCGGGTTTGCTGGTGACGTTTTTCAGGTAGGAGGCAGAATCGAAGGCCGGGGGGGATTCAGTGGTTGATTCTTCTGTTGTAGCCATGGCGGTATTGTAGCTTACTGTTACTGATGATTTAACATAGCAGTGAGATG
>JADFWE010000398.1 GCA_015222915.1 Pseudomonadota bacterium
GTTGTTACATATGAAATATTGTTTTTCTCGGCGTCTCTGCGCCTCGGCGGTGAAAAGTTTTTGACTTTAGTTTTCTCTGGAGGCCCGCTTCTGGCCATTTTCAGACATACGCAAAAAAAACATCCGACGTTTAGTGCAGAGAACTTTCACTACCCCACATCTGGTTATAACGTTCGACGACTACCCGCACTTCGTCAGGATAGCCGATGATATCCATCTGCTGCATGCCCTCTTTAAAAAACTGGCGGGCATCTTTAGGCAGATTTTTTATCAGGGCATCATATGCATGTTCGATCAATTCAGGGTTATGGCTGCGGGTGGCGACGATACCGTAGTTGAGGTTCAGTATGCGCCATGGCCGCATCATATTGGTCTGCTCCAGGTCGCGACGGATATCATCATCACAGGCATCGATCACCTCTCTGATGATACCGGCGAGTTCTTCCAGTGCATGCGGCTCGGACACCTCGTTGGCGTAAGCCGCCAGTGAATTCACCGGCATATCGATCTGCGACAGCTTACCGCCGCGACGTGCCACCCATAATGACACCGGGATACTGAGGCGCAGGAGCTCCCGGTTCTGCTCACCGGTTTTCTCCTGTATATGGGCGACCATGGCCTCCAATATATCCAGCGTGTACTGACCGATGGTAGAGATATCTTTCTCTTCCAGCATGCCGATGCTCTCAGCGCTCATCTCCTGCTGTACTGCAGCGTCAGCATCGGCTCTGGCGATAACGTCGATCGCCTGATCCATCGCTGCCAGCAGGTTCTGTGGCGAGTTCTTGTCTGCCTCACCCATGGCAACATCGGCCAGCTCATCACCTTCGAGGTAAGGGGCAACAGTATTATGGAACAGATCTCTGAAAGTAGCGGCGTTAAATGAAAAATCCATAGTGTCGATCTCAAAATATCAGCTGAGGGCATCGTCTCTGCCGATGCGCTTACTAAAAGTGTTATTGTCGCAACAGTTTACGTTAAGATAAACCGTAATAAAGCACCGGATGAAAAAAATATGCGATTACTGCACACCATGCTGCGTGTCGAAAACCTTGAGCAATCGATCAAATTTTATACCGAAATAATGGGCATGACACTATTACGCCAGAAAGACTACCCGGACGGCAGATTCACCCTGGCTTTTCTCGGTTACGGTGATGAGAAAGAAAATACTGCCCTCGAGCTCACTCATAACTGGGATACCGACCACTATGACCTGGGCAATGGTTTCGGTCATCTGGCCATCGAGGTAGAGGACGTCTATACGGCGGCCGAAAAAATCCGCGACCATGGTGGAAAGATACTCCGTGAACCCGGGCCGATGAATGCAGGTACCACCCTGCTGGCTTTCGTCGCCGACCCCGACGGTTACGAGATCGAACTGCTGCAACCAAAGGCCTGATGCTTTCATGACACCTGAACTAATCGAATCATCTGAACAGATGGATACACTGTTGCAACAGCTCAAGCATGAGAAGCTAATCGCCGTCGATACTGAATTTTTTCGTGAGACCACATATTACCCGAAACTGGCGCTGGTGCAGATCGCCACCGATTCCATCGTCGCCTGCATCGACCCGCTGGCTTTTGATGCCAAACCGGCATTGTGCGATCTGTTACTCGACACTGAGATAACAAAGATCTTTCACTCCTGCTCGCAGGACATGGAAGTATTGTTCTATTATCTCGGACAGACGCCCGCCAGCATCTATGACACACAGATCGCCAACGCACTGCTCAGCGATCATCATCAGATCGGCTATGCGGCACTGGTCGAGAATGAACTGGGCGTACAACTGGATAAATCACAGACCCGGACTAACTGGCTGCAGCGTCCATTGACCGCGAAACAGGTTCAATACGCCGGTGATGATGTGCTCTATCTCTACCAGCTCTATTTCGAACTCAATGAAAAGCTGCAGCAGCTGGGCCGGATAGCATGGTTTGAAGAAGACAGTCTATTATTTAACTGCAGCGACAACGACTTTCAGGTCGCTACCGACAAGTTATGGAAAAGGGTAAAAGGCGCGGCAAGACTCAACCAGCAAAAGCTTGCGATCGTTCAGGCAGTAGCTGTCTGGCGTGAGCAGCTGGCACAACAGAAAGACAAAACCCGGCGCAGGATACTGGGTGATGACATCATCGTTAACCTGGCATTCAATCCGCCAAAAGATCTCAGCGAACTCAAAATGCTGACAAAGAGCAGTCACAATCTAAATGCCGGCGACAATCAGCAATTATTCACCGTGATAGAAAGTGCCCTGCAGTTGTCGGCAGACGAATGGCCAGATAACCGTTTCTCAGTATTGGACGATCATCAGAAAACCCTGTTGAAAACTTTACAGCAGATGATCCTGAAAAAAGTGGAAGCGCTCGACATCGCAGGCGCTGTCCTGTGTTCGAGAAAAGACCTGGAAAAACTTATCGTTTACTGTGACAGGCAGGATAAAGACGAAGATGCGATGCTGCCACCACTGAATATATGCCGGGGCTGGCGCTATGAATGTATCGGAAAACAGCTGATAGCGGCTATAGAAAGTCAAAAATAACGGTTGTATCACTGCAACAGGCGTACTAGTATTGGTTCAATGCTGAGATTTCAGTACTCCTGCCCGGGCACAGATGTGAGGCAGAAGTCTTTGAAAACATTGAGCATACTGCCAGCATGAACTAAACAGGTATAATCAGGGTCACAACGATATCCTGAGAA
>JADFWE010000399.1 GCA_015222915.1 Pseudomonadota bacterium
ACAGAAGCATTTGTCATGGCCGTGCGAAATGTCATGGCGCAAGTAACGCATTAGGACGATAATCTAGGGAATCTCTAATCAAGCTAGCAGTTCAGCAGTCAATGACATAACTAAGGCAACAAGCAGGAGAATAAAATGCAATATTCAACAGAGCTCGAAGCTACCATCAATGATATGGTGCAGAAAGGTCGCGGTGTTCTCGCCGTCGATGAAAGTTCGCCGACCATCGCCAAACGATTTAAGGCAATCGACGTAGCGTCAACCGAAGAAAGTCGACGTGCCTGGCGCAGTCTGCTGGTCAACACGCCCGGTTTGGGAGAATATATCAGCGGTATCATCCTGTTTGAAGAAACCATGAATCAGGAAGCTGGAGACGATAGAACAATCCCGGATGCCGCATGGTCGCAGCGTATCGTACCCGGTATCAAAGTGGATAAAGGTAAGATACCTCTGGCGCTGTCACCGGGAGACCTGATCACACAGGGGCTGGATGGTCTGGCTGACCGTCTGCGCACATACAAACAGCAGGGAGCCCGTTTCGCCAAGTGGCGAGAAGTCTATGCTATCGATAAACATGTTCCCAGTCAGCATGGCATCGAAGCTAATGCCGAGATGCTGGCACGCTATGCTGCTGTCTGCCAGGCAGAAGGTCTGGTACCCATCGTTGAACCTGAAGTCCTGATGGATGGCGATCATGATATCGATCGCCATGCAGAAGTGACCGAAGCCGTGCAACGTGCCGTCTTCGATGCATTGAGCAGGCATCATGTGTCGCTGGAACTAATGATACTAAAACCCAACATGGTGTTGCCGGGTAAGGACTGCCGCCGCGCTGAACCGGATGAGGTCGCTGCCGCAACATTAAGAATATTAAAGCGTACCGTACCTGCGGCCGTGCCGAGTATAAACTTTCTTTCCGGTGGTCAGGGTCCGGAAGAGGCCACTGTTAATCTAAATGCGATTAATCAGTCAGCGCCTGATTCTCCATGGCGGTTAACCATCTCTTATGGACGGGCATTGCAACAGACTGCATTGCATGCCTGGTCCGGAAAAACAGAAAACGTTGCAGCCGCACAGCATGCTCTACTCAAACGTGCCCGGTTAAACCATCTGGCTATGCTGGGTGAATATCAGATGGCTATGGAAGATGATTAATGCTTTGTGTCCGTATCGTTTTTAATCGGTTTGCCGCAATCTACGTAATGTAATGTATAAATCTGGGGGCATCTGTGCTTCCTCATTTTTTTTAAAGACTGGAGAGTAAGGCATGGCATCAATGCAGGAAATAGAATTACAGCGCCACCATAAAGAGCTGGTCAGGGATGTTAAGTCATTGGTAGAGAAGTATCGCCGCGCGATGGACTGGGATATACCTGATAATGACGAAAGAGAAGGTGATAAGGTCATCTTCGAAGCGATACAGAAAGCACTGGACGATATCAAAGATGCTGACTGATACGGTTACTTTTTTGCGGCATGTTCCAATAGAATATTCTAGACGGTCTGTTCTTGCCTTCCTGCCGTTGAGTTCATATGTATAGATCAGATAAACCGATCGGTTTCTGATCGGCTGTCTCGATGGGTATCGGCGATATGCTCGGTGCCGATTTTTTTTCACCGCCGGGTGAGGCTGGTGCTATCTCCAGAAGCGTTGTTTATACCTCTCTTATCATGTGTGGAATTATCGTTTTTATTCGTACATGTTATGACACATAACGTAACCTGAAGATTACAGCCAAAGAAATATTCAGCCAGGAGTCGAGTAGTGATGTCTTTCAGCCTCGTCAAGATATAGCGATTGACGATTAGT
>JADFWE010000400.1 GCA_015222915.1 Pseudomonadota bacterium
GTTTTGATGATGTAGCTTTGACTGATACAATCAGACACTCGTTAATGTGAACTGTGGTCAAGGTTGTTTTGATGCGTATTCTTCTTTCTGTTTTGCTGGTCCTTTCTTCTTTCGACAGTAGCTGGGCAGAGCAGAGCACGTCTGCAAAAAAATCTCAGGAAAGTACGACGGCAACCGCAGTGAAAAGCACAGCCGGCGAAAAGCCGGCTAAAGAAACAGCGGCTAAGCCTGCCGTAATCTCTGCCACCAGGGCTGCGGCCAATGCAGCCAGCCGACAGTCGGTTACTTTTCAATCGCTGGCGCAGATGAATAAACTCATCGAGCTGGGAGTGCCGGCGCTGGCGTTGAGCCTGTTAGAAGGTGAGCAGAGGAAACGTCAGATATTTACTGCCGACTGGTATGCCTTCGAATACAAGAGGGTCCTGCTGCTGTCAGCGCTGGAGCGCTGGCAGAAGGTGATCGACAGAACCAACTGGTTATTTAACACGGCTGTTCCCGATAAACAGATCACGGTCAAGATCCGTCTCTGGTTTGAGACGCAGCAGGTAATGGCCAGATTGCAGCTGAAACAGAGTGAAGCGGCGTTGGCGCAGCTGCAGCACTTATTATGGACTTCGCCGGCGGAAGAGCGTGATAAGTCATTGCCCGCTATATGGCGGCGACTGGTTATCCGCTCGTATCTGCAGCTGCAGCTCGATGATGATGCTCGCAGGGCATTGGTTAGATACGAGCGTGATTACAAAGCGGATGAGAGCAATATCGACTGGCTGATGTTGCAGGCACAGATCATGCTTCGGACCGAACATCCGCGGCAGGCGATTACGCTGCTGGAAAAGATTGATATCGATGAGATAAAGGCGCTGGTGCTGGTGGCACAGCTGCAGAATAATCCTGAAGATGCGGCCACCATAAGGAAGCAGATGCGAGAGCAGCTGGATGGGCAGGTATTAACACGTTCTGTGCGCTGGGCTTATGCTTACGTTGCATATGTAGCATCGAAGATCCTGTCTGATGATGAAGCGCAGATCGTTAACCTGGAAGCGATGCTGTCGCTGGACATAAGCTCACCGGTCTTTGGTGATGATTACCAGATATCGGCAGATGATCTATGGGCGCTCTATAATAAACAGGGCCTGGTTATTGCAAATGATAAAGGACTGCTGTTTGGCAATGATGCGCAATGGCAGAAACTTTCGGACCAGCTGATCAAAAATAATCCGGAAAAGGCTTTGGTGTTAAATGCGGCCCTGGTGTTGCATACCGATAACTTTGACACCAGGCAGCAACAGCATGAGACCATCGTTGAAATTCTGGAAAAAAGAAAGAATGGCCTGGAGCTGATCAACCAGCTCTACCTGCATAGCAGTAAAGTCTCAGATGTAAATGTGCTGCCCGATGAAGTGCGTTACCGGCTGGTCGATTATTCCCTCTCGGAAGGTGATTATTTTGAAGCCACCGAGATAATGAAGAGCCTTAAAGAACCGCCGGCAGGAAAATCTGTTTTCGACTGGCGTATGCGAAAGGCGCGTGTGTTGATATTGCAGGGTGAATACAAGCAGAGTGAAAAACTGATCCTTAAAACCTTTGCCGAAAAGCCATCGATCACCCACGCTGAACTGGATCGCTACATACAGGTGGTCTTCGATTTTCAGACGGTGCAGCAACATCAACAGGCACTTAAATTATTTGACCTGATCTATTTCGATTCGCTTGCCGAAAAACTGAAGCGTGAGATCTATTTCTGGAAGGCTGAATCCTATTTCTCGCTGAAAGAATATGACATGGCAGCGCTCAATTATCTGGAATCCTCTCGCGCTGTAGCAGATGGTGAGCATGACCTGTGGGGACAGTCAGCAAGGTTTAAAGCCGCCTCCGCGCTGGTGCTTGCTGAAATTTATGATGATGCTGAAAAGGTCTATAAAGATCTGCTGATGGTTACGGTAAGTGACTCCCGAAAGGCTCTGATCCAGCAGAACCTTCAGAAGATAAGGCTGTTGAAGACAGTGAATAATGATGTGGCTAAGGGACGGTGATCAGCCTGGCCTCGACCCCTATAGGCTAACCCGGATAGGATAACCCCGATAGGCTGGACAGGTGGATATTATGAGTAGTAACACAGCACAATACGCGACGGTTTTTTCAACGGCTCTGGCCACCATCGGATTACAGTTTGAAGATGCAGATCTGATCCGGATCGCTTATCTGGATGAACCTGTTCAGCCGCGTGCTGCAACAGGCAGGTCAGCGAGAGATGCAAAAAACAAAATCGAAAAGTTTATTGATCCGCATGCAGCTGTGAAAGAGATAGACGTTTCTATCTCCTTAAACGTTTCAGCATTTCAGAAAAGTGTCCTGAATGAATTGCAGAAGATCCCCTATGGTGAAACCCGGACCTATGGTGAGATAGCGAAGATATTGAAAACATCGCCGCGTGCAGTCGGCAATGCCTGCAGAAATAACCCCCTGCCGCTTATCATCCCATGTCATCGGGTGCTGGCCGCAGACGGCATCGGCGGCTATGATGGTGCCAGATCCGGCAGGCTGCTCGATATCAAGAGACGGTTATTGTCCAATGAAGGTGTGTATTTGTAGGAAACAGATCTAGTAACGTCAGGGAAGATCGTTATTTTTTCCCTTTCGGTTACGGCTAAAAAGAGACGTTATTCGTTGTTCGTCATTCGTAAAAAATACCAAACAGTAGGGGCTGCATAACCATTGGTTCATTTCGTGTTTTTAGCTTTTAACGAA
>JADFWE010000401.1 GCA_015222915.1 Pseudomonadota bacterium
ACATACAAACAATGTTTTTATCTTCGCGTCTTTGCGGCTCTGCGCGAGAAATATTGTTTTTTCTTGATGTCCGCTTCTGGCCGGAAGCAGCCTTTTGGCTAAGAGATTTTTTTTAAATATGGTATTGTCTGTAAGATTAGAAGTGGGCTTAAATATGCCGATACAAAAACAATGAATATATTAATTACAGGGGCTAATCGCGGTATCGGGCTGGAAATGGTCAAATATTCCATGGAACGGGGCTGGCGTGTGTTCGCCTGCTGCCGCAACCCGCACAATGCTGACAGCCTGTTTAACATCGCCAAGCTGTCCAACGGTCAGATCAGTGTCCATATCGCCGATATGATGGAACTGGGTACCTTGCAGGCGCTCTCGTATGAATTGCGCAATGATCCTGTGGATATGCTGATCAATAATGCCGGCATATACGGTTCGGATAAAAATACTTTCGGCAGTGTGGATGTTGACAGCTGGCTGCAGGCATTTCAGATCAACAGCATCGCGCCGCTAAAGATGGTCGAAGCGTTCTCTGAGCAGTTGCAGATGAGCAAACGCAAGCTGGTGGTCTGTATCAGCAGCAAGATGGGCAGCATGGCAGATAACGGTTATGGCAACAGCTATATCTACCGTTCCAGTAAGGCGGCGTTGAACGCGGTGGTGAAGAGTCTCTCTATCGACCTGAAAGAGCAGGGCATCATCAGCGTTGCTATCCACCCGGGCTGGGTGAAAACCGAGATGGGCGGTCCCGGTGCCGAGATAACGACGCGTGAGTGCGTGTTGCAGATATTCAGCAATCTTACGCCGCTAACCATCAAGGATAGCGGACGGTTTATTGACATAGATGGTAGTGATATCCCCTGGTAAGTTTATAATAGTCTGATGCAAATACCTGATATAGGAAAGTTGAAAGCGCTGGTTAAAGTCGCTGCCCGGGAAGAGCTGATGACAGAATTCGGCCACTCTGAGTACGAATTTAAAGATGATGGCAGTGTCGTTACCCCGGCTGATCTGGCCATGCAGAACCGTCTCGAAAAAGAATTAAAACAGCACTGGCCGCTGTACGATATCCTGGGTGAAGAGATGTCTGAACAGGCGCAGTTATCGGTGATCAAGGTTGCTGATGAAACTGAGGGTGGTGGTTACTGGTGCATCGATCCGCTGGATGGCACCAGTAATTTTGCGGCAGGCCTGCCATTCTTCGCCGTCTCCATAGCGTTGATCATCGATGGCCAGCAGCAACTGGGTCTCATCTATGACCCGGTGCGTGATGAGATGTTTACTGCGATAAAGGGACAGGGTGCCTACCTGAACGACAGTAAGATCAGTCATTCACAGCTGGCATTTTCAAAGTGTAAGCCTATCGTCGCCGAGATCGATCTGAAACGGCTGCCGGAAAAACTGGCGGTAAAACTGGTGACTGAAAGTATCTTCGCCTCTCAGCGAAATATCGGCTCATCGGCCATCGACTGGTGCTGGATGTCTGCCGGGCGTTTTGATATCTACCTGCACGGCGGGCAGAAGATGTGGGACTATGCTGCCGGCAGTCTAATCTTCAGTGAGGCCGGCGGCCGCTCGGTCTCTCTGGATGGTGAAAGTGTGTTCCGCGGCAAGCTGGAAACCCGCTCGGTACTCGCCTGTTATGATACAGAACTATTTGATTACTGGTATGAATGGACTTTAGAAGCAGTGAATAATAAAAACAAGTTTTAAGTTTGCAACAGGCCGTTTGCAGCAGGCAGTTTGCAGTTCAAAATGTTAAAACCTTAAAATTACTGCCAACTGCCAACTGCCAACTTTCACTTACCTGCTCGCCACCGTTGACTGGCGGATCAGGCCTCTTATCTTTGTTTCCAGTTTGTCTTCATCGTTGCCCCGAAAACCGCGGTTAGCATGTACGACTTCACCACGTTTATTGATGAGGTATGAGCTGGGCATTGCCTTTACGCTGTATGACTGCGCTGTTCTGCCACGCGGGTCGTAGGCTATATCAAAATTAGCGGGAATCTTCTTGAGAAACTTGTCAGCTTTTGCTGTGTCCTCATCGAGATTGATGGCGATTATTGTAAAACCTTCCTCGCCGTATAAAGATTGCATCTTGTTCATCCAGGCGAATGATTTCCGGCAGGGCTGACACCATGAGGCCCAGAAATCGATATACACGATCTGGCCGCGGTAGTCTTTCAGGTTTATCTGTTTTTGAGGTCCCTGAAGTTTGAAATCGGGGGCTTCGACTGAATAAGCATTACTGCTGCCAAGGAAACCGACGATTGATAACAGGATGACTGCGGTAAATTTGAACAGGTTGGCTAGCATGATTGACTCCGTAATAAGTAGCTATCGTAAACAGGGCTAAAACAATGCCACGGAATCGGCGTGCAGATGTATACAGACAAACTACAGAGCATGCCATAGTGCGCAGACCATAGTAGAGGGCGCAACACAGGATGCCAGATATCAGTTCCGGGGCGTTTTGGTTTATTTACCGTTTGGGATCAATTATGAATTGGGAACAATTATGTATGCGAGGTGAAATGTGAACAAGCTGGAAAACGTCACTTTCTCGACAACTGTTGATAATATAGCAGTTTGAGCGAGGGAAAGCGAAAGAACCCGATAAACGGCAGGTTGAATGTAAAGACACCTGTGTATTCAATGAGTTAACTTTGGTGTGAGGTTGAGTATACCGTTCAGTCGTTAGTCGGAGATCTTCAATAACAGTGAGATAAGCAAAGCTTTTGTTTTATTTACATTTGATATCGTGTTTAAACAAGGCCCGTGCGCTAAAATAACAGATATTCTCTTTTAGCAATCAATTTCATATCAATGGCACCTGTATTAATCGATTCCCGCGGCCTGATCAAACTTGGCTTTTCTGCTGTATTTGTCACAGCTATCGTTTTTGCCGGTGGCTTTTTTAGCGGCTATCAGAAAGCCAGTCATTTTTATCAGCAGGATGTTGTTGCCAGGCCACTTGTGCTACCGGAAAAAATTGCTGGCGAGGGCAGTGCGATTGAGCCGAAAATCCCGGACATCATCGCCGCCGGTGAAACCATCGATGTTGATCAGGCTGAACCCGGTTCCGGAGCTGTTGAACTCTCGATTAAGACACCTCCTGCAATAATTTCTCCTGCTGAGATACCCCGGGGTGAAAAGCACGTCGCATTAAAGCAGGCTGAAGTCATCGGCTCTCATAGTGTCACGCAGAAAAATACGCACAGGAAGAAAATACAGAAGTCTCAAGATGCGCTGTCAGCTGTCTCACATGGAGACACTGAGGTAAAGAAATCAAAAGATCATCGTCAGCCTGACGTCAGTCCGTCAAATATCAGTAAGGCTAGATTCACCGCGCAGGTCGGTACCTTCGGACGATTGCCAAACGCTGAAAATATGATGAACAAGCTGCAGGCGAATGGTCTGGATGCATATATAACTGATTACACCGCCAAGAATAATACGACGCGTTATAACGTCAGGTTCGGTTATTTCAGCGATAAAAAGACAGCGCTTAACATGCTGAAGCAATACAGGAGCACTGAGCAGGCTGATGGCTACCTGGTGAAGTTTTCTGCCCGTCATATGGTCGATGTCGCGGAAGTTAAAGCGTCGATATCGGGCGATACTAAAAAAGGGGATACACCTCAGGCGCCTTCTACTCTGATGCCTGAAAACACAGTGGAAAATCTCTCACAGCTGGACCTCTCTGAGGTCTCTGACAGTTCTGATCCTGTGCCGGGCCTGAACTGATCCTGCGCTTCTCTCACCTCATGTAAGCGTTTCGTCCTTTACTCCTCATCAAGTACTCCGCATAAAGCTGTCAATAAATCATGTCATCAGAAATCAAGGTTATAAGTTTTGATCTCGATGATACTCTGTGGCCGGGTCTGCCGACGATCTTACGGGCTGAAAGATTACTCTATCAATGGATGACAGAGCATACTCCTGCTATCTCTCAGCAATATGATATCCATCAGCTGCGTGATAAACGCCGGGCATTATTGAACGACAGGCCACAGCTCGCACATGATCTGACACGGTTAAGAATAGAATCCTTTGAGCAGCTGAACGAGGAATTCGGCTTGAACGAAGACTGGATCCAACCGGCTTTTAAGATCTTTTATGAAGCCAGGCAACGGGTCGAACTATTTGATGATGTCAGGCCTGTCCTCGATGCACTGCAGAAGGAATTCCGGCTGGCAAGCCTGACTAACGGTAATGCCGATGTAGTCAAGACAGGTGTACATCACTGGTTTGATTATTCGCTGAACTCGATCGGTGCAGGTAGTCTGAAGGCTGAGCCGGTCATCTATCAGCAATTACAAAAGCTGGCGGACATCGAAGCGCATCAGATGGTGCATATCGGTGATGACCCGCTGCAAGATGTGGCAGGGGCAAAAGCGGCCGGTGCATTTGCGATATGGCTCAATCGAGACCAGCAGGACTGGTCATTGGCTTACTGTAAACCTGACGCCGTCATTTCCAGCCTCACGGCATTACCTGCAGCACTGGCCCAACTACACAATAGAATCGAGTCTTAATGCGCTGTGCAGCGTTTTCCTGAGGATAGTTTTCTGATATTGCGATATAATCACGCCTTACAGTGATCCGAAGAAAATAGACAGAATAATTAGAGACCTAGAATGATTTTTAAAACCGATGATGTTCGTATTACAGGGCTGAAAGAAGTACTGGCGCCGAAAGTCCTGCACGAAGAATTCCCGATGGATGAGCACGCTTCGGAAACGGTCTACCATGCTCGTACTGCGATACACAACATTCTGAATGGTGAGGATGACCGTCTGGTCGTCATCGTCGGCCCCTGTTCGGTCCATGATCCCGATGCTGCCAGAGAATATGCGAAAAAACTGAAGGTTTTAATATCTGAGCTGAGTGATGATCTATGCATCATCATGCGGGTCTATTTTGAGAAGCCCAGGACCACCGTGGGCTGGAAAGGGCTGATAAACGATCCTGATCTCGATGAGAGTTTCAAGATTAACAAGGGCCTGAAGCTGGCACGTGAGCTGCTGCGTGATCTGGCAGTCGAAGGTGTGCCGGTGGGAACAGAGTATCTCGATCTGATCAGTCCGCAATATATCGCTGACCTGGTGAGCTGGGGAGCAATCGGTGCCAGAACGACGGAGAGCCAGGGGCATCGTGAACTGGCATCGGGTCTGTCCTGCCCGGTCGGATTCAAGAACAGCACCGATGGCGGTTTTAAGATTGCTATCGATGCCGTGAAAGCAGCTTCGAACCCGCATGTATTTATGTCACTGACCAAAGAGGGGCATTCGGCAATCTTCTCGACCAAAGGTAATCATGATTGCCATATTATCCTGCGTGGCGGAAAACAGCCGAACTATGATGCGGCCAGCGTGCAGCACGCTGCTGAGCAGCTGAAAAAATACGGCCTGAAAGCACAGATGATGGTCGATTGTTCACACGCCAACAGTATGAAAGACTATCACCGTCAGATCGATGTCTGTAATGATGTGGTGACGCAGGTCAGCAACGGTGAAAACCGGATCATGGGTGTGATGCTGGAAAGTCACCTGCTGGAAGGTCGTCAGGATGTCATCGAAGGGCAGCCACTGACTTACGGTCAGAGCATTACCGATGCCTGTATCTCATGGGAGAGCACAGAAGTCTGCCTGCGTGATCTGGCGTCGGCGGTCAGAAAACGTCGTGAGATAAACAGTCAAAGAGCCAGCGCCTGAGATTTGAAGTCCGCTTCCGGCCAGAAGCGGACATTAAGCAAAAACAAAATTTCTCGCGCAGAGCCGCAAAGACGCGAAGATAAAAACATTGTTTGTATGT
>JADFWE010000402.1 GCA_015222915.1 Pseudomonadota bacterium
CTGTAGCGCGGTGACCTTAAGATAGTAAGGTAAAACAGCGACGACCTCCTGCAGCTGTTTGCCGGCGTGGTGCTGCACTTGCACTAACTGGCGCAGCGCCTCACGGCGGTAGCGATTACGCCACCAGCGTTTCATCCAGCGAACACATATGAACAGCAGCAAGATTACGATGATGATAGCCAGTGCCTTCCAGCCAGGTGCTGTCGGCCACCATGACACAGCTTCCGGCAGGATGATCTCATCGATACCGTGGATCAGATAATTGCCGAAGCTGTCTGTATCTTCGATGTTCACTGTAGCTTCATCACCTTTCATCACAGACCTTAGCGCTCACCGATAGCATCCCTGACCTGGCTCAGAACATCGTCACGGGTATTCATCGGGATCACCGGTATCCCGTGCTTTTTCAGTTCACTCTGCAGATACTCGACAGCACTTTCAAAATGCTCGGTGTATAACTGTTTTAATCCAGTTTTACCCGAATCCACCTGTATCTGTTTATCACCATCACTCAATACCAGGCGACTGCTGTCGGGCAAACTTTTTTCCAGGATATCGAAAACCAGTGATGCCATCACATCGTTATGCTGCGCCAGCCGCTTGATGCGCTTTACCGTCTCATCATTCCAGCCACTCATATCACTGATGATAACGATGAGATAGTCATGACCGCTGAGCCGTTCAGCTTCTCTTAGCACCAGATTCAACTGCGCATTATTTTGTGCAGCAGCATACTCCGCTTTCAGAGCATGATTAAGTGTTAACACGTTCTGCAATATCTGCATCACCGTCTTTCGGCTGCGGTGTGGTCGGGTTTCAATGATGTCGGTATCATTGAATACCAGGGCACCGACACGGTCACCTACCGACAACACGCGCCAGGCAGACAAGGCTGCAAGTTCAGCCGCGATCACTGATTTCATTTTTAGCTGGCTGCCAAAAAACATATTAATGCGCTGGTCAACCAGCAACAAGACAGGGCGCTCGCGTTCTTCAGAATAAACCCGCACATGCGGCTTGCCGGTGCGATTGGTGACTTTCCAGTCCATGGTACGAATATCATCACCGGCGCGGTAATGGCGAAGTTCTTCAAAATTAAGTCCACGGCCACGCAGGCGCGAATTATGACGCCCCGATAAGATACTATGGACTGGTTGTTTCGGCAGGAAACTAAATCCCGATGCCTTGTATTGCAAGGCAACGAGTTCTTTCAGGCTGGTATAGATGCCGGCGTTTTTATAAGAGGTGTCATTCATCGTAACATCCACCCTGGCAATGGTTAGACAACCGCTACCTGTTTAACGATCTCATCGATCACCTGGTCGCTGCTGATGCCTTCCGCGGCGGCTTCATAACTCAAGATCAGGCGGTGGCGTAAAACATCATGCACGATACAGCGCACGTCATCCGGATCGACAAAATCTTTACCCTGTAACCAGGCATAGGCACGGCTGCATTTATCCAGCGCGATTGAAGCACGCGGACTGGAACCGACCTCGATCCAGTTTTTCAGTTCGCTATCATAACGTTCTGGCTCACGCGTTGCCATAACAAGGGCGACGATATAACGCTCAACATTCTCCGATACATGTAACTGCTGAATCTGCTGGCGTGCAGTGAAGATGGCGTCCTGCGAAACCTTGACCTGCTCTGCAGATGCTTTTGGCTGCTCTTCACCACGTACCAGGCGGACCACTGCCAGCTCGGTTTCTTCATCCGGATAATCGATATTAATCTTCACCAGGAAGCGGTCCATCTGTGCTTCGGGCAGAGGATAAGTGCCTTCCTGCTCGATGGGGTTCTGCGTCGCTAACACCATGAACAGTTCGGGTAACTTGTGGGTCTCACCAGCAACGGTTACCTGGCGCTCTTCCATCGCTTCGAGCAGAGCACCCTGCACTTTCGCTGGCGCTCGATTGATCTCATCGGCCAGTACCAGGTTATTAAAAACCGGCCCCTGCTGGAATGTCAGCAGCTGCTTACCGTTGAGCTCCTGAAAGATTTCCGTGCCCGTCACATCGGAAGGCAACAGATCTGCAGTGAACTGGATGCGGCCCAGGTCAGCGTCCATCACTGCCGCCATGGTCTTGATCGAGCGTGTTTTTGCGGTACCCGGTAAACCTTCCAGGAGCACGTTACCGTTAGACAGCATGGAGATGATCAGGCTGTCGACCACATGCTCCTGTCCGAGCACTGACTGCTGCATCTGCTGTTTGAGTTGATTGATTGCGGCGAGTGCCTCTGACATAGCTGAAACCCTTACTAAATTAAAGTTGATACGAGCTTATCTGCAGCGTCTCGTTAATGACCACTGGCCGCGAAAGCGGCCAGTGGCGTAACTGTTTTTTTAAACACACAATCCGCTTAAGGCACGAAACTGCCTGGTTTCTGACGTTGCGGAAACTCTTTAAAGGTTGCCTTGAACTCGGCAACTTTGACCATCGCTGGCGCCATCAGGAACATATGTTCTGCCCACCATTGCCCATAACCAGAACTTTCATGATCCATACGCTCGAGGGGATCCATTCTTAAATTAAAAATCTTCGGTGCTCTTAGCGTAATCCATGGGTCTTGCCATACTTCCAGGCCATGTGCACGCTGTTCTCTGAATACCATCTTGTAATCACCGTCACGGATAGCGACGATATCGCCCGTATCTGAACTGTAGATAAACTCTTTTCGCGGCCCGGCTTTAGTCGTATCCAGGAAATGTGGCAGGAAGTTATAACCATCCAGATGCACTTTGAACTTACGGTTGCCGACCTGCATACCCTTCTTGAGATTGGCTTTTACATTCGCATCACCAGCAGCGGCAAGCAGTGTTGGCATCCAGTCGATAACAGAGATCATCTCGTTAGAGACCTGATCTTCTTTGATCTTGGCAGGCCATCTCACCATCATCGGTATACGGTAACCACCTTCCCAGTTAGTGTTTTTCTCAGCTCTGAACATGGTGTAACCACCATCTGGCCAAAGAGCCAGCTCAGCACCGTTATCAGTTGCATACATCACGATCGTATTATCGGCGATGCCCAGCTTATCGAGCTGATCGAGTAACTGGCCTACGTGACCATCGTGCTCGGCCATACCATCTGCATACAGACCCTGACCCGTCACACCCTGTGATTCTTTCTTAAGCCGGGTCCAGACATGCATGCGCGTTGAGTTAAACCAGACAAAGAATGGTTTTTTGGCCTTATGGGCCTTATCGATAAATGCCAGCGTCTTCGCAGCCACTTCCTCATCGATTGTCTCCATACGTTTTTTGTTCAACGGTCCGGTGTCCTGTACCTTACCATCGGCAAAACTATGAATTACACCGCGAGGGCCAAATTTCTTTTTGAACGCCGGATCCTTCGGATAATCAGGATGCTCCGGTTCGTCTTCTGCATTCAGGTGATACAGGTTACCGAAAAACTCATCAAAACCATGGTTAGACGGTAAATGTTCATCCTGGTCACCCAGATGATTTTTACCAAACTGCCCAGTCGTGTAACCACGCGCCTTCAAAAGTTCTGCGATGGTGACATCATCCTTATGTAGACCTTCTTTAGCACCCGGTAAACCCACCTTGGTCAGGCCAGTACGTATCGGGTGTTGTCCTGTTATAAAGCCGGCTCGTCCTGCCGTACAACTCTGGTCACCATAAGAGTCAGTGAACAGGATACCTTCATTGGCTATACGATCGATATTCGGGGTTTTGTAGCCCATCACGCCGCGATTATAGGCACTGATATTGAATGGGCCGATATCATCTCCCCAGATGATAAGGATATTCGGTTTTTGTGTGCTCTCTGCAGCGTGCACAGTGAAACTAAAGAGTAAAAACAATAAAACAATATTCTTTATGTATGACATTTCTCTCTCCTGTTTTTTTTAGACACATTAAAAGAACACATACAAAATAACAAGCCTATATAATCTTGAACAGGACAAATTCTGTTATTTATTATTGAATATAATTACCAATATGAACTCGTGTAAAAACTCTCCACGAACGAACTAGTGGTAAGGAAACTGGTAAAGGCTCACCTGCTAAACGCCTAAACAGCGCAGTTTACGTGGGGTCCAAGACTCGCTAACCGGGTCTCATAATTGGCAGGTCGAAAGCGCATAATTCATCAATGCCCACTACTTACCCCCCCCTTCTTTGTAACTCAGACATCACATTGATAATAATGAAATAAACAACTTTCATACTAATCACAACTTTAACCACTGATAAGCCAGTTCCTCACA
>JADFWE010000403.1 GCA_015222915.1 Pseudomonadota bacterium
CGATCTACGTTGTTACATATGAAATATTGTTTTTCTCGGCGTCTCTGCGCCTCGGCGGTGAATAATCTTTTGACTGTCCGCTTATAGCCGGAAGGCGGCATCATGTGTGGTCGTAAACCTTATTGCGGCTCATCTTTTAACAGGCGCAAGAATTCATCGCCGGTAATCGGCTTATGATAGAAATAACCCTGAATCGCGAAGACATTCTTTTCGATAAAGTAGTCGGCGCTCTCCCTGGTCTCTACGCCTTCGACGATACACTTCAGGTTCATCTTTTCTGACATGGCGATAATGGTCTCTACGATCACTTCGTTTTCCAGCACCTGGTTGTGATCGTCATCAGAGGCTGCCGGACTATGCTCATCTCCGGAGACGAAGGTCTTATCGATCTTGATGGCGCTTATGGGCAGGCGGTACAGGTAGGACAGTGATGAATAACCGGTACCAAAATCGTCCAGCAGAAACTGGATGTCATAGTTGTTCAGCTGTTTCATGATATCGATCGTGCTCTCGATATCATCGACCAGCATGCTCTCGGTAAACTCCAGCCTGATGTCATCCGGAGATATGCCGTTTTCTGTTATCTTTTTATGGGTATTTTTGACGAAGCCCGGATGTGAGAGCTGTTTCGGGCTGACATTTACGCTGATGTATTTAAAGTGTTTTAATTCGGGACAGCAGGTTCTTACCTTTTTGATAAATTCACAGGCGGTCTGTAATACCCAGTCACCGATATCCAGGATCAGGTGGCTGTCTTCCGTGTATTTGATGAATTTTCCCGGTGACACTTCACCGAGTTTGCTGTTGTTCCAGCGCAGCAGTGCTTCTGCGCCGACGATGTTTTCATTGTGATCAACCATCGGCTGGTATGCCAGTGAGAACTCATCGTTCTCCAGTGCGGTGATCAGCTGATTAAAGATGATGAAATAATCTTCAGCCGTCTGTTGCAGTTCATCATCATAGAAGACGATGCGGTTCTTGCCTTTTTTCTTGGCCATGTCCATGGCCATATTGGCCTGTTTCAGGATGTTTTCACTGTCATTGTTCACCGGCTCTAACGAGGGGAACATGCTGATGCCGATACTGGAGGTCAGGTGCAGGCTCTGGTTGAGCAGCTCTATCGGTCTGCCCATCTCGGTGATGATGCGTTCGGTGATGCGTCGGGCATGTTTGGTAGCGGAATCGAGCTCGTCACCGAGGTGGTTGAGCACAAAGGTAAACTCGTCGCCGCCCATGCGGTACAGGTCATCACCTTTCCGGCACAGTTTTTTGAGACGCTCGGCGATCCGGCTTATGACGATATCACCGGTAGAGTGGCCGAGCGTGTTGTTGATAAATTTAAAGTTGTCGATATTCAGGTAGACGACCGCAACATAATAATTCTGCCGGTTGGCATTGGATAATGTCTTCAGCAGGTTGTACTTGAATTTACGACGGTCGGGGAGCAGGGTGAGCTGGTCGATATTATCCGACGGTTCGCTCTCATCGATGGTGTTGTTGGTCATCATGGTCAGTGCGACCACCCGTGCCAGACGGCTCAGCGTTTCGATGGACTGCTCTAATAACTCGTTGACATGTTCAGGCTCGATCTGCCCGGTGTTGTCGAAGATCACGAGTTTGTTGCACTCGGCTATGAGGATGCTGAAGTAGCGGTTATCTTCGGAGAAAAATATGTACTGGTCTCTGATCTTTATGAACTGACTGACGATGTCACGTAATACCTTCTCATCCGGACAGTTTGAACTCTCTTGCTGCGGGATGGTGGTACGACTCAGTACCTTGACGCTTTTGATAACGTCGGGTCCGCTGACCACGCTGTCACGGACCATGTTCAGGCTGTAGATATGGGCAGAAGGCAGATCCAGCGCCTCGTTGCAGGTCTTGACGAACTGGTTGATGGTCTGGTTGATATCGGTATAAGCGGTTATACCCGACAGCAGGGTGTGTTTCGCTTCCAGCAGTGCTAAGGCATTGTTTGTAAAATTATCAGTCATCTGGTCACGGGTCTGGTCAGTTTCTATCGTCCTTGATTGCTTTTGTGTATTCCGGCACCTTCCGGCGTCCTTATTCTGACGTCAATAAGCAGTGCC
>JADFWE010000404.1 GCA_015222915.1 Pseudomonadota bacterium
CGGGCACTGCCCACCCTACGAAAACTAAAAGCTTTTCCTCGGCGTCTCTGCGCCTCGGCGGTGAAGTTTTTTAATCCTTGTGAATGTCGCCTATGTGTTTACGGAAACTAAACCAGAATCTGCGTTTCCCTAAAAATGCACCAACCCCTTCAACACCATATCGGTGTAACTGATGATGCCGATGATCTTGCGATGCTCTATCACCGGTGCCCGCGACAGACCGAAAGTATCGAAGTACCGAGCGCAGTAGCGAATATCCATATCCGGGTCGACCGGTAGCAAAGGTTTTGCCATGATCTCATAGACATTGATACGTTCCGGTGAACGATCCTTGGCTAGCACTTTTTTGGCGATATCCGAGATAAGCACCATGCCGTACTCATCGTCATCGTTACGCTTATCGACGATCAATGATTTTGTCTCTACATGTTTCATGGTACGCAGCGCATCCATCACCGTGATCCGGCCATCGACCATATCAAAATCTTCCTTCATCACGTCACGTACCCGGATGATCTCTCTATCGGAAGTGATCATAATTCTGCCTCCACTACACCTACTAATTTTTCGATCTGATGCGCCACACCGACTGCATCTTCGACATCGATCTGAATCGCTATACCGGTACCGGGGCGCTCTTCGAACTCACCGACATCGGCCACCTTTTCCAGGATATGCCGGCTCAGGTGTTCTTCTACCAGGAACAAAAGAACGTCACGCTGCGATTCCAGTGACAGCCCGAAGAATGTCTTCTTCTGCGCAAGCCCCTCACCCCGTGCGTTATTTATAATCGTCGCTCCAGTGGCACCGGCCTCTCTGGCCGCATCCATCACCTCATCGGTTTTTGCGTCCTCAACAAAAGCAATTATCAATTTAAAATGCATAAAACTAACCTCCCGGCTATCTTAATCCTGTTTATTTTGTTTTGGGTGACCTAAATCATATTCAGCCATCATTTACTCTTTACCCTTCACCCTTCTTTTCAACTTTTTCATCGAGCGTTTCACACCCGGCCTCATCCGCTGGGGATTTATTTACACGTCTATCTAGAAATTCTGACAGCTGCGCATAAGCCATCACCGAGATGATGGGGAACAGACTGGCGAAAGCGATCAGGCCAAAACCGTCGATTAACGGACTGCGTCCTGGTACGGTTTCAGCCAGCCCAAGTCCCAGAGCTGCAACCAGCGGCACGGTAACCGTCGAGGTCGTAACCCCGCCGGAATCATAAGCCAGCGGCACGATGCTCTTCGGTGAGAAAAAAGTCTGTATGACGACGATGACATAACCTGCAATAATAAAATAATGCATGGGCGCACCGATAACGATACGATACGAACCAAGCGCCAGCCCTACTGCAACACCGATCGCAACCGCCACCCGCAGACCGAACACACCGATGGCACCACCAGAGACTTCGTTCGCTTTCATTGCCACCGCGATTAACGCCGGTTCCGCAATCGTCGTACCCATGCCGATCGCAAATGCAAAGATATACACCCAGTAATAATCTGACCATTGCAGCTCACCCGTCGTCAGGCGCACGCTCTGTAGGAATTCAGGATCGGTTAGCTGTGATGCCATCTCCCTGCCGATAGGAAACAGCGCTTCTTCCAGCCCGAGCAGAAAAAAAGTAATGCCGATCAACACATACAACATCCCCATCAGCACTTTTTTCAGATTCTTCACCCGTTTACGGATGACCAGGAACTGAAAACCGAAGATGATGACCGCGATCGGCAGGATATCGAAAAACGTCGAAAACAAAAGTCCGGTCAGATCAGACAATAGCGTGGATAGCATCTGCATCATCTCACCATGCCGTAAGCAAGGACGAAGATGATGGGCAGCAGAGAAGCGAAGGCGATAAGACCGAAGCCATCGAGCATCGGATTACGCCCGCTGATCGATGAGGCCAGGCCGATACCCAGCGCTGTTACCAGCGGCACGGTGATCGTTGAGGTAGTGACACCGCCGGAGTCGTAAGCGATACCGATGATCTCGGCCGGCGCAAAAGCGGTCATCACGATCACCATGAGATAACCGATCATGATCATAAAGTGGATAGGCCAGTTCAACAAGATACGGAGAACACCGAGGGTGATAGCAAAACCCACCGACAAGGCGACGGTATAACGCAGACCATTGGCATAGCCATGCATGGCCGCTTCGTCCATCGCGATCAGGCCGGCACCGGCGGCCACCTCAGAAGCCTCCTCTGCCACAGCGATCAGTGCCGGTTCGGCAATCGTGGTACCAAAACCCAACGAGAAGGCAAATGCCAGCAACCAGAAAACACTGCCTTTGGTGGCAAAAGCGTGCGCCATGGATTCACCGATGGGGAACAGCCCCTGCTCCAGACCGAAGATAAAAAACGTCAGACCGAGCACGACGAAGATAAGACCGACAAACACCTGCAGCATATTTTCTGGGCTATGCTGCAGAACAACGACCTGAAAAAAGGCGATGACCAGGATGATAGGCAACAGGTCTCGCAGGCTGCCTAATAATGCACTTAGAAATAGTTGTAACGATTGTTTCAAGGTAGTCAGAGTTTAAATAATAAGATCAGAACATAAATCAAAGCCCGAAAAATTCACGGCTGTTTTCATAGGCTGATTCGCTCAAGCAGTCTACATCGACCTGCATATAATGGGCAACTGCCTCAGCGATATGCGGCAGATAACAGGGTTCATTACGATTCTTTTCCGGTGGCTTTTCAGTCAAATCGCGCGGCAACAGATAAGGTGCATCTGTCTCCAGCATTAGCCGGTCCAGCGGGATATGCTTTACTGCCTGCTGCAGAGTCTGCGCCCTGCGCTCATCACATATCCAGCCGGTAACACCAATATACAGGTCAAATATTACATAATCATTAACTTCTTCGATAGTACCGGTAAAACAATGTGCGACTGCACGGGGCAACTGATCGCAACAACTCCTTAATATCGAGACAAAGTCATCATGCGCATCGCGCTGGTGTAGAAATAGAGGTTTCTGCAGATCGATAGCAATCTCCAGCTGCGCTTCGAAGGCACGTATCTGTTCTTTGCGTGGCGAGAAGTTACGATTAAAATCCAGACCGCATTCACCGACTGCCAGCACTTTTTCCTGCTGCAGCATGTCACGCAACTCACTGCCGGTATCAGCAGAATAATCACTGGCGTGATGCGGATGCAGCCCCGCCGTCGCATAACAGATACCATCGAACTGCTCCGCGAGAAGCATCGCCTGTTCGCTATGTTGAACATCGGTGCCGGTAACGACCAGTTTTTTCACACCGGCTTGCTGTGCGCGTTCGATGACCGCTGAAACATCTTTTTTAAACGAGCTACCGGTTAGATTTACACCGATATCAATATATTGATTCATATCGGTTATCATAGCAGTTTCATTCTCTCTTCGCCGCGACCCGTACGAGGTAACCGAAATTTCCAGTCAGATCACTATCGCTGTCGTATGTTTTTCAAAACTGCGTCTGCCCCAGGCAAAAGAATTCTGCGCCCTGCATGAATTACCACTACTGAAAGAAAAAGATAATAAGTACGATCTTCAGCTTTTATTCCATGATGACCTGATCGCGTTATTCGACAGCGAGCTGAACACCAGTATCTCTATCGATTTCACCAAAGGCGCTCTCGCCCACCGCCAGCAGTTCGGTGGCGGCAGAGGCCAGGCCATCGCGAAAGCCATCGGCCTTAAATCGGGCATCACCCCGACCGTGCTTGATACCACCGCCGGACTCGCCGGCGATGCTTTTGTACTCGCCACACTCGGCTGCCCGATAACGATGGTAGAACGATCACCTGTTCTGTTCAGATTGATCGAAGACGCCATTAATCGCGCCGAACTGAGTGAAAGTTTTCAGCATATCATGCGACAGGGCTTTCATATTATCAATGCAGACGCCAACCACTTCATCGCTGAACAGATGCAAAATGATGACACCAGGCCGGATGTCATCTACATCGACCCGATGTACCCCGAACGAAAAAAATCAGCTCTGGTTAAAAAAGATATGCAGATCCTGCAGAAGCTGCATGGAGAAGCAGATAATACGGCTGAGTTATTAGAAAACGCATTGAGATATGCCAGAAAACGGGTAGTGGTCAAACGCCCCTCACATGCAGAAACCCTCAGCGAAAGAACACCGAACACCTCTATCAAAAGCAAAAAAACACGCTACGA
>JADFWE010000405.1 GCA_015222915.1 Pseudomonadota bacterium
TGGAGCTAAGCGGGATCGAACCGCTGACCTCAACACTGCCAGTGTTGCGCTCTCCCAGCTGAGCTATAGCCCCGAAATCGGAGATGGGATTTTATATGGATTTGGCAGAAATGTCATCAGGGGTTTGAATAAAATCTGGCTTGAACCAAAAATTGCACTCGCCACCAATTATCACTACAATAAAAGGCAACTTAAAGAAATAAAAACATTAGTTGAGATTCATAAAAATGAGCTCATTAGCGCATGGAAACAACACTTTAACCGTTGAAATTACCAACATATCAGCGCATGGCATCTGGCTGTTAGTTCGTGAAAAAGAACTGTTTTTGCCTTATAAAGATTTTCCCTGGTTTAAAAACCAGACGGTCAAAGCAATATTGAATATAGAAGAACCAAATCCCGGTCATTTCTATTGGCCAGATATCGATATCGATTTAACCTTGGAGTCAATAGAACACCCTGAACGATTTCCTCTTAAATCAATGTAGATATAACTGTATTGTTACCGTGATTGAATCACCAGTGAATACATTTCTACTGAATGAAATCTATCGCTTGCCCGATACGACTCACTGTTTTTTCTTTGCCCAGCAGCTCCAGCGTGACATCGATCGATGGTGATTTTCCGTGTCCGGTTACAGCAAGGCGCAGAGGCTGCCCTACTTTGCCGAAGCCGACCTCGAGAGTATTTACCGTGTTCTCGACCACGTGATGGATAGCTTCTGCTGACCAGTCGTCCAACGCAGAATATTGCTGCTTTAAGCTTTCCAGGATGGGCAAGGTGGTTTCTTTAAACTGTTTTTTAGCCTGTTTGGCATTGTATTCATCGAAATCCTGATACAGGAAACGGATTTCTTCGGCCAGTTCAACCAGCGTATTACAACGCTCCTGAAAAACAGCTAACACTGCAAGTAAATCAGGTCCGTTTTCAGTACTGAAACCAGCAGATCTTATAAATGGCAGCAGCAGCTCGGCAAGAAGTTTCGGCTCTTTATTTTTGATGTAATGCTGGTTCAACCACAAAAGTTTCTCTGTGTTAAACGCCGATGCTGAAGTATTGATATCTACCGCATCAAACAGTTCTATCATCTCCTGTCGACTGAAGATCTCCTGATCACCATGCGACCAGCTCAGTCGCACCAGGTAATTGATCAACGCTTCAGGCAGGAAACCGTCTTCTTTGTATTGCATCACGCTGACCGCACCATGACGCTTGGACAGGCGTTTACCATCATCGCCCAGTATCATCGGCACATGCGCATAGATCGGCAGCTCGGCACCGAGTGCTTTTAGAATATTGATCTGCCGCGGTGTATTATTGAGATGATCATCACCGCGGATCACGTGCGTCATCTTCATATCCCAGTCATCGACCACCACGGTCAGGTTATAGGTCGGTGTACCATCAGCGCGCTCGATAATCAGATCATCCAGCTCACGGTTGTTGATGACGACACGGCCTTTCACCAGATCATCGATGACCACATCACCTTCGGAAGGATTCTTAAAACGGATCACGGTGCCCTCTGTCGCGCACAGGCTCTTATCACAGCAGCAACCGTCATAACGAGGCTTTATCTTGTTTGCCATCTGCTCTTCACGCAACATAGCCAGCCGCTCTTTGGTGCAATCACAATAATAAGCATGGCCGGTATCCAGCAGTTGCTGGATGACTTCTCTATAACGGTCAAAACGCTGTGTCTGATAAAAAGGCCCTTCATCATAATCCAGGCCCAGCCATTCCATCCCTTCCAGGATGGCATCTACCGACGCTTCAGTCGAACGTTCGCGGTCAGTATCCTCGATGCGCAGGATAAACTTGCCCCCCGTCTTGCGAGCATATAACCAGGAAAACAGAGCAGTGCGGGCACCGCCTACGTGAAGGTAACCGGTGGGGCTGGGGGCGAAACGGGTGCGGACTTTCATATAATTCAAATATTTCTAATTTTTGTTGGGGCGCATTTTAATATAAATGAAGTTTTAAGTTGTATGTTTTAAGTAAAAACTTCGCTTTTCACCATCAGCTTGGCAGCCTCGCCTATCTGCTAGACTCTGGAACTTATAACTTTCTACATAAAACTTATAACTCGCCTGCCATGCCAAAATCTTCACAAAGTATCGATTATAACCAGCTATTACAGAAGATATCGTCCTGGTCTGAAGAACTTGGTTTTCAGCAGTTAGGGGTCTCTGATATCGACCTGATGGAACACGATAAGCGTTTGAGTGAATGGTTGGCGGCCGGTTTTCACGGCGAGATGGATTATATGTTCAAACACGGCAGCAAACGTAGCCATCCGGAAGAACTGGTTGAAGAGACCTGCCGGGTCATCTCGGTACGCATGGATTATATGCCGCCCGATTGTGAACTGTCTGATACCGTACTGGCGAACCCCGAAATGGGTTATATCTCCCGCTATGCATTGGGTCGTGATTATCACAAGGTGATGCGAAAACGTTTGCAGAAGCTGGCCGACAAGATCAAACAATCTATCGGTGAATTTGGTTATCGCGCATTTGTCGACAGTGCGCCGGTACTGGAAAAGGCACTGGCGGAAAAAGCAGGGCTGGGCTGGATAGGGAAACACAGTAATATCATCAACCAGAGAGCCGGCTCATGGTTTTTTCTGGGGGAGATATACACCGACCTGCCTCTGCCTATTACCGAGCATGATGCAGAAGAACACTGCGGTACCTGTACCACATGTATCGATATCTGCCCGACGCAGGCCATCGTCGCTCCGTACAAAGTTGATGCCCGGCGCTGTATCTCCTACCTGACCATCGAGCTGCACGGCGACATCCCCGTCGAATTCCGTGAGGCCATGGGTAACCGTATCTATGGCTGTGATGACTGCCAGTTATGCTGCCCCTGGAACCGGTTCTCAGTGCCGACCAATGAACATGACTTCTTTGCCCGCCACCCCCTCGATGCACCTGACCTGCTTGCACTGTTCAGCTGGAGCGAAGACGAGTTCCTAAAAAACACAGAAGGCTCCGCTATCCGCCGGATAGGCTATCTACGATGGCTGAGAAATATTGCGATAGCACTGGGGAATGCGCCGCCATCGCCGAAGATTCTCAAAGCACTGGAATATAAGAAAAAGGTATTCAGTGAAAACGTGATGCTGATAGAGCATCTAGATTGGGCGATGACGCACCAGAGGCGCGCAATGAAAAGTGAAAAGTGAAAAATGGTTAGTGATCAGAAACAGACAATCAAAAAGAATTCACCACAGAGGCACAGAGAGCACAGAGAAAAACTTTCTTTGTTGTTAAATGCGCCTGCGGCGCATTTAACAACTTAAAACTCTGTGCCCTCTGTGCCTCTGTGGTTAAAAACTTTTAAATTTTTCATTTTTCACTTTTCGTTTTTCATTGGCTGAAATTTTCTAATCAGAAAATTTCAGCCCCATACAATAGTTAATGAGATGATTGGTCGAATCATCATACTGGTCAGTTTCCTGCCGGCAGGCCAGCTCTTTCTGGATATCACTGGCCAGCTGTTTGCCGTACTCCACGCCCCATTGATCGAACGAATTGATATTCCAGATAATGCCCTGCACGAACACTTTATGCTCATACATCGCTAATAAAGCACCCAGCGTTCTTGGGTTAAGATGTTCGAACAATATCGAATTGGTGGGTTTATTTCCCTCAAATATCTTGTGCGGCAATACATCTTTTATTTTATCGTCATCGAGGCCTGTCGCTTCCAGTTCCGCACGGGCTTCTGCTTCGGTTTTACCCTTCATCAGGGCACGGGTCTGGGCGAAATAATTGGATAACAGCACACAATGCTGATCACCCAGCGAATTCAAACTGCGTGCAGGGATCAGAAAATCTGCCGGCACCGGCTTGGTGCCCTGATGCAATAACTGAAAGAAAGCGTGCTGGCAGTTGCTGCCGGTCTCTCCCCAGATGATAGGCCCGGTCAGATAATCGACCCGCTCACCCTGACGGTTGATGGTTTTGCCATTACTCTCCATATCCAGCTGCTGCAGGTAAGCCGGAAGACGACGCAGATACTGGTTGTAGGCCATGATACCGTGGCTCTGCGCATCAAAAAAGTTGTTATACCAGATACCGAGCAGGGCCAGGATGATCGGGATATTCTTTTCTATCGGTGTCTCTTTAAAGTGCATATCCATAGCATGAGCACCGTCCAGCATCTCTTCAAA
>JADFWE010000065.1 GCA_015222915.1 Pseudomonadota bacterium
AACAAATAATAAAGGCTTTTACTTTGCGTCTCTGCGGCTTTGCGCGAGAAATATTGTTTTTTCTTGATGTCCGCTTCTAGCCGTTAGCAGACATTGAATAACCGGGGCCGGAGTCAATTCGTAAACGATATCTGCTGAATCTTAAGCTGAAACCTCTAAATTGACGCTGAACCCTACTGTACTCCCCCTACTACATGATGCCCATGCAAAAAAACCAAAAACTATGCCTATTCAAAGTCTTCCGAGCTGTTCAATAATAATGTCCGGCTCGAGGCGTTTAGTATAATCCATATCGGTAAAGGCAAAACGCACTTTTCCATCCGTATCAACGATATAAGTCGCTGGAATCGGCAGTTCAAAACTCTGGTCACCGTTATGGCCGGGAATATCGATCTCCCATGCGCTGTAGATCGGGCGCAGTGATTCGGGCAGGGTGAAAACCAGGCCGCATTGCCTGGCCAGTTTGTTTTCGATATCGCTGAGTACTTCGAACGTCAGCCTGGATTTAGTGCATTGATCGGAAGATCTGTCGGGAGTCTGCGGTGAGATAGCGATCAGCTGCGCACCCGCCGCTGTTATCTCCGCTAGCCGTTGCTGCAGTGCATTGATCTCAAGGTTGCAATACGGACACCAGGCACCGCGATAGAAGCTGATGACCAGCGGCCCGGTTTTTAAAAATTCGCCCAGGCTACGGGTTTCATTGTCGGCATCGGCCAGCGAGAAGTCAGGAAAATCAGCACCAACCTGGAGCGCGTTCTCGGCTATGCGCAAATTGATCAAACCCTGTAGTTCAGCCATCAGGGTATTCATCGTATCTTCAGGAATGGTTGGGATCATCTCTGCCTGAAAAGCAGCGATATCATCAGCGAGCAATCTATGGGTCATAGTTAATCTCCTATAAGTTAGACGACTGACTAAGAATAACATAAAATATGATTTAAACAATAAATTTTATTGCTATCAGGGGGCCTCGCAAGGTATGCTCAAAATACAGAAAAAGACTGTTTTATCAAACGATTGTGATGATTTAATGCCTGCAGCCACAAAAATAATAAAATTTACAAAAATGCACGGTCTGGGCAACGACTTTATCGTCATCGATGCTATCTCTCAGCAGATAAACCTCAGCACAGAACAGATAAAAGCCATGTCCGACCGGCATTTCGGTATCGGTTGCGACCAGTTATTGCTGGTGGAGACACCGACAGATCCGCGTGCTGAATTTCGCTATCGTATCTTTAACGCCGATGGCGGTGAAGTCGAGCAGTGCGGCAATGGTGCGCGTTGTTTTGCCATCTTCGTCAGGCAGCAGGGACTGACAGGGAATGATGTTATCGTCGTCGAAACAGCCGGTGGCCTGATCGAGCTGAGAATAGAGGGCGGAGCAGATGGCGAAACGGGTGAAGAGAGCGTTACCGTCGATATGGGTATCCCGGACTTCCGGCCGCAGAGCCTGCCATTTTTAGCGGAAAATCAGTCAGAAACCTACCCGCTTGTGGTTAATGGCGATGAGTATGCTATATCTGCAGTATCGATGGGAAATCCGCATGCTGTGATGATCGTTGATGATGTCGAAACGACGGACGTAGCGAGACTCGGTAAGGCGATACAGAGCCATGAGCAGTTTCCGCAGCGGGTGAATGCAGGCTTTATGGAAATCGTAAATCGCAGTGAGATCCGTCTCCGAGTGTACGAACGCGGTGCGGCCGAAACACTTGCCTGTGGAACCGGGGCATGTGCAGCCGTGGCGGCAGGCATACAGCTGGGAAAATTAGATGAACAGGTTACCGTGCGACTCGCCGGTGGCAACTTAAACATTCGCTGGCCGGGAGCTGATCAGTCTCTACTGATGACCGGGCCGGCAACAACAGTATTTCAGGGGCAAATAAATTGTGAGTAAAATTGAATCAGCCAGTAAAGAAACCAAAGAAGGCGTAGTTGGTGATAATGAAGCCACCACGCTAGAAGAACAGGCGCTGGCAAATGATCTGCAGATGATCAGCCTGTTACGGAATAGCCCTGATTTTTTCCTGCGCCACCCGGAGCTGCTGGCCATCATCGATGTGAGCCACGACAGCGGTCGTGCGGTTTCACTGATCGAAAGACAGGTCGCCGTGTTACGGCAGCAGAGTAAAGAGCAGGATCAGCGTCTGCGTGAACTGATGGATGTGGCAAGAGATAACGAGCGCCTGGCAAAAACCCGGCACAGTCTTTCGCTGAATCTGTTATCGGCGCATGACCTGCAGGAAGTGATCAATATCGTGCACGATACGCTGCGCGACGAACTGTCGGCTGATTATGTCGTGGTTAAATTATTCAGTGATGACGGAAAACGTGTCGAGCAGTTACCGGAGCTGTTTGTTAACAGCCAGGATGAAAACCTGAATATCTTCAAAACCATGCTGCAGCAGAAAAACACCGTATGTGGAAATGCCAGTGCCGAACAGAAGGCTTTCCTGTTTGACAGTGATGCTGAAAACGTAAAATCAGCCGCCATCATCCCGCTGGTCGCCGGTGCAAATCTTGGTGTCATCGGTTTAGGCGCAGCTGATGGTGAACGCTTCAAATCATCGATGGGTACCGATTTCCTCGCGCAGACTGGAGAGTTGATCAGCGCCTCTCTGGCGATTCAACTGGAGAAGTAACGTAGCGTTTCTACCTTAAGATGCCTGCTCCTGAAAACAATTTAGACGCTGAAGAAAAAGCAGCGGTAAACAGTAAAAACCAGGAGAATAAAGACCTGGAAAGGTTTTTCAGCTATCTGGAATCCGAGCGGCGATACTCCCATCATACCGTTTCGGCATATCGTCGTGACCTGAAGCAGCTCCTGATCTGTTGTGGTTCAGAGTCATCAAAAACGATAGCCTGGGATGAGATCAAGCAGGCCGATATCCGGCGATGTGTCGCCAGCCTGCACAGAAAAGGCCTCTCCGGAAAAAGTCTGCAGCGCTGGCTGTCTTCGGTAAGAAGTCTGTACAAGTTTTTATGTCGCTTTGGTCTGGCAACACAGAACCCCGCCATAGGCATCCCCGCACCGAAAGTAGCGAAGCGTCTGCCGAAGACGCTTAATGTCGATGAGATAGAGCA
>JADFWE010000406.1 GCA_015222915.1 Pseudomonadota bacterium
GGGAAAATGATTTAGTCACAATAGTTCATTATCTATGTAATTTATAAAAGTCGGTACTTCATCCAGTGGTAATTATGCGTTTCAGGTCTTGAGCCTTAGCGGACATCAAAAGCATTAAAGAATTGCTCTCGCAGAGGCGCAAAGGCGCAGAGAAAAACCTTATATATTTCACGTCATTGCGCCTCTGCGAGAAATACTTCTTTAGTCTGTTCCTGACCGAACCGATCCTTCATTAGTCACACAAATCATTCCTTTACATCTGCATCCAATAACTCAACATCTTCATCCTTCAGCTCAACCTTCTCTATCTTCTCGAACCGGCTGCTGATCTTGTTCGCTGAGATATGTACATCAGTAACATCCTTGTTAGCCTGTTGAATATGCTTCGAAAGGCTGTTCATGCGTGTTCTGAATCGGTCAAAATCTTTTGCCAGGCTCACCAGGTGTTCCTGAATGACATGCACCTGTTTGCGTGTTGCGGAATCTTTTAATACGGCTCTCGCCGTAGTCAATACGGCCATCAATGTGGTCGGCGACACCATCCACACCCGTGCGCGCTGCGCTTCATCGACCAGTTGCGGCTGGTGCGCATGTATCTCAGCGAACACCGCTTCTGCCGGAATAAACATGATGGCACCGTCGGCGGTTTCATTTTCGATAATATATTTGTCTGCGATATCTTTTATATGCTTCTTAATGTCCAGACGAAACTGTTTTTCAGCGCCTATACGGTCGGCATCACTGGCCTCATCATCCATCATCTTCTGAAAAGAATTAAGCGGGAATTTTGAATCGATCGCGATGTGCCCGGTGGGGTCCGGCAAGAACATCATACAATCTACGCGTGTACCGTTAGTTAGCGTGTACTGTAATTCATAGCTGCCTTCCGGCATGATGTTGCTTATCAGGCCGGCCATCTGCACTTCACCGAAAGCGCCGCGCGAACGCTTGTCGGTTAATACTTCCTGCAGGCTCACCACGTTACTAGAGAGCTCGGTGATTCGTTTCTGCGCTTCATCGATCAGCGCCAGCCGTTTCACCACGTCGGTAAAAGTCTCGGTAGTTTTTTCAAAACCTTTATTCAGCCGCTGCTCTACCTGGCCGCTGATGTCATTCAGCCGTTTTTGCAGAAGCTCATGCAGTTCATTATTTGATTTGGCAAAACTGGCGATGCTGTCCTTTGACATCTCACCCAGACGTTTTTCGATGCTGTGCTGCATATTGCCGAAACGCTGCTCGAAATCAGATTTTATCTTCTGCAGATCCTGTAATTGCTGCTGCATACTCTGCTGCATTTCCTTGTTTGATACGGCCATACGTTCGACCGATGCCTGCGACATCTCACCCAGCCTTTTCTCCAGCGCATGCTGCACCTCACCAAAACGCTGCTCCATCTTCAGCTGCATACTGTTCTGCGCTTCCATCATATCGCTGCGGCTACTCTGGAAATTACTCTGAAAACTTTCCTGAAATACCTGCACGCTGCGCGACTGTTCAGCCGATTTTTCTTCCAGTTCAGAAAATTTATCCTCAAGATATTTATTCTGGCGCAGGGAAAATACCAGCAGCATGATGCTTATCAGAGCTAACATGACAAGCACGGTTATTTCCCATTCGCTAAAATGTAAATTACCTATTTGCATAAATACTGACCACTACTGCGATATAATTATTATTTTGACGCTACTCTACCATACGACGTGACACACATTCTCTGCAAAACCTCTGATATCAAAGACCCCGGCAGCAAAAGTTTCCAGTTGAAAATACGACGCAAGACCCGCGATATTTTTGTGGTACACAAGGACGGGCAGGTTTTCGCTTATTACAATCAGTGCCCGCATACCGGGATCAATCTGGAATGGCAGGAAGACCAGTTTCTTGACCTGGATAACGCGCTTATACAATGCGCGTCACATGGCGCACTGTTCACCATCGATTCAGGCGAATGCATCGCCGGTCCCTGTGCCGGTGATGCACTGCAACCGATCCCTTTGATCATCGATGACGATACCGTCATCCTCGATATATGAGATACCCCCTGTCTATGTAACTCTCATTATCCAGCTATTTCCATTACGGGCTATCGCCTTATCAACAACGGCATATTTCTTCCCTCTACCTTTTACAGAATTAAAAGCCGGCAGCCCTGCCGGGCGTTGTTTTCAGGATCTGGCCAATATCAGCGGTTCCTTTCCGGTCTATTTCGGGTCCAGATCCAGATAAAAAACGACTTTTTTCACATCTCGCACTTGACACAGAGAACTTTATCTCGTATGTTAGTGAACGTTTACTTACTATAAATAAACATTATTCCATTTACATAAATAAGTGAGGAAGTATCATGAGTGACTTTGATTCAGAATTAGATGCCAGCGGTTTAAACTGTCCACTGCCTATCCTGCGCGCTAAAAAAGCAATCTCAGCTTTAGATGCAGGTCAGACCCTGAAAATCATCGCAACTGACCCGGGCTCTGTTAAAGATTTCGAAGCTTTCTGTAAACAGACAGGTAACGAGCTGAAATCAAGCGGTGAAGAAGACGGTAAATTCGTTTTCATGATTCAGAAAGCTGCCTAAGTAGTCTTTAAGGATATTTAAAAGGGATATTTAAAGTTGAGCAATCGACTTTCCGGCCCTGAGCGCAAAGAGACCATTCTTTCTGCTGCTCAGGGCCTTTTTGCCAGTAAAGGATTTCACGGCGTATCCGTTGACGAGATTGCACGCGCGGTCAACGTCAGCCCCGCCATCCTGTACCGGCATTTCGCCTCCAAGCAGACACTCTATAACGCCGCTCTGGAAAAATTTTCTAACCAGCGTCAGAGTTATGTCGACACCATCGTCAAGCACGGCACCAGTTTTGAAGACGCCCTTGCCGGCATGACGCAGGTCTATATCAACAATATCGCCGAAAACCCCGACATATTAAGGATAGAGCTGCACAGCCTGCTAGAAGGCAATATCGCTACCCTCGCTTTCTTCCAGAACCGCTGGAAAAGTTTTACCGATTACATCGAATTCGGTCTGAACGAGCACCTGCCCTACGATGTACCCGACCGGGAAAAGACCATATTAAGCGCCGGCCTGATGTTTCAGGGCATGGTAAGAGAAGTTTTAATCCAGAAATGCCTGCAGCCGCAAGACAGGCTGGTCGATCTCAGCCTGCACGAACTGAGTAATGAACTGGTCACCCTGTTCCTGCGCTCGATCGGCATCAGCAAACCACAGTTATCCCGTAAGGCGACGATTTCCAGTTAGGTCCTATCCCGCCTCCCTGGGACTCCACCGCAACACCTTAAACTTCCTGAAGGTTTAAATCGGCAATTTCCGGTAAAATAAAGCCCACCCGAAAAACCAGAGCTGTACCTTCAATACACGATAAAGATTATGCCCCTAACAACAAAGAAAAAAATTGAAACCCGTGACCGCCTGAGCCGTGACCCTGATTTTCGTGACGCCTTTTTAATCGAAGCGCGCAATATGTATAAAAACGCTCTGCGGTTTAGCGATAACCTGGAAGATGAGATCAACCGCTTCGAGCAGATCATGGGCGCCGAGCCAGATACCTATGAACTCATGGAAGGTGAACTTGACGAGATCGACATCTTCGAAAAAATACTGGACGCATACGACAGCCAGTTGCTCGAAGACGAAAAAGACAACAGCACGATAAACTGATCTTTCAAATAACCACCGGAAACCACGGAAGAAGCCTGCAGCCGCACAGATACCGGCTGCCATCCTGACGCATGAAAGCATCTTAAACCACAGACACGACACGCTGAACGATGATGAAGAACCCTAAACCACTCACCACCCTGCCATTGATCCTGACGCTGCTGGCAAGCCTTGCCCTTGCCGCCTGCAGCCAACCGGCAGATGACCCGGAAGCCGCCGCAAAAAAATACTGGTTATACCTGCAGAACGGCAACATCAAAGAGGCCGAGAAACTCATCACCATCGATAGCAAACAGGCTTTCACCGGTCACATGAACAGAGTTACGCCACGCACCCGGATCAATACCAGCGCGGCCAGAACCACGGTAGATACCACCATCACCTCAACAAATACAGACGCCAGTTTCAAGCATAGCGAAACCTTTAAAACTACGCTGGTACTCGAACAGGGCCAATGGAAGATCGATATCACGCAGACACCGATCCCGCCTGCACCGACCGCCAGAGAAGAGCAGATGCAGCAGATGGCAGATGAACTCTCAGACACCATGCAGGATAATATCGAATCCATCGACGATGCCATGAACCAGGGCGTAAAACTGTTTAATGAAGCCATGCAGGAAGGCTCAAAAGAGATGAGCGACTCACTGTTAAAACTGATGAATGAACTCAACCGCTCGATGAAGGACTCCATCGAAACGATGAAGCAGCGCCGGCTTGAACATCAGCAACAGCAGGAGCAGCAACCCCAACAGAGACCAGAGATTGATCCAGGAAAAGGCGAAGGAATGATCTAAACGATCCCCGGAAGTCACTACATACAGGCAACTCGCCGTCAGCGCGAAAAGCCAGATCGGCGACGGAACAGGGTCTGAGGTGCTCACCGGCCCCGTTTAATTCATGAAACACCCTACTTCAAACGGTTGCTTTACACAAAAGTCCGAGTATAATCAGACCTTTAAAGCGGTAGCCATGGCTACCGCTTTTGCTTTTTATACAACAAATTAACCAGAACACCGGTACATATCAGCCATATTTATCAGACAGAACAGAAAAATGACAACTAACGAACACCTGATGAAAACCTACGCCCCTCTCGATGTTATTTTTGAACACGGTGAAGGCGCCTACCTGTGGGATACCAACGGCCAGAAATACCTGGATTCACTATGCGGTATCGCTGTCTGTGGCCTTGGCCATGCTCACCCTGCAGTAACAAAAGCCATCTGTGATCAGGCAGGCAAACTGCTGCATACATCAAATCTTTACCAGATCGACAATCAGCAGCACCTCGCTGACCAGCTGTGTGAAGTCTCCGGCATGAGTCGTGTATTTTTCTCGAACTCCGGCGCTGAGGCCAATGAAGCGGCGATAAAGATCGCACGCCTGTTCGGTCATAAAAACGATATCGATAACCCGGCCATCATCGTCATGGACAACAGTTTTCATGGCCGCACCATGGCGACACTGAGCGCTACCGGCAACCGGAAAGTACAGGCCGGTTTTGAACCGCTGGTACAGGGTTTCATCCGTGCGCCATATGATAATATCGCTGCCATAGAAAGTATCGCCGAGAACAATAACAACGTGGTCGCTATCCTGGTCGAACCGGTACAGGGCGAAGGCGGTATCCAGATCCCTGCGCCGGATTACCTGAACCGGTTGCGTGAGATCTGTGACCAGAACAACTGGTTGCTGATGCTGGATGAGATTCAGACCGGTATGGGCCGCACCGGCGAGTGGTTTGCTTTCCAGCATAACAACATCCAGCCGGATGTGATGACGCTGGCCAAGGCACTGGGCAATGGTGTGCCTATCGGTGCCTGCCTGACTAATGAAAAGACCAGCGATGTCTTTCAGCCGGGCAACCATGGCTCGACCTTCGGCGGCAACCCGCTGATGTGCGCGACGGCTTCTGTCGTTATCGATACCATCAAAACCGACAACCTGCAGAAGAAGGCAGGCGAGATGGGCGACTACCTCGTCAATGCATTTAAAGACAAGATCGGCCAGCTGGATGGCGTTCGTGAGATCCGCGGCCTTGGCCTGCTCATCGGTATCGAACTGGATAGTGAGCAGATGGAACAGGACTGCGCAAACCTGGTCAAACTGGCACTGGAACAACACCTGCTGATCAATGTAACAGCGGGCAATGTTATCCGTTTACTGCCACCACTGATCCTCGATCAGCAACAAGCTGACATCATCGTTGATACCGTAAGCAAACTGGTTATCGATTCGCTACAGAACAAAGCTGCCGCATAAACGGCTGCAAGCTTAAAGTTATACGACACAAACAACATGAATACTTCGACTATGTCTGCCACCAACAAAACACTGCGGCACTTTCTAACGTTAACCGACCTGGATGCTTCTGAGTTCAGAGCATTGATTACACGCGCTATCGAATTAAAAACCATGCAGCACCAGGGTAAGATTTTTGAACCGCTGAAGAACAAGGTGCTGGCGATGATCTTTGAAAAATCATCAACCCGTACGCGTGTTTCATTTGAATCCGGTATGGCGCAGTTCGGCGGTCATGCCATCTTTCTGTCACCGCGTGATACACAGCTCGGTCGCGGCGAACCTATAGAAGACAGTGCCCGTGTCCTGTCGAGCATGACTGACTGTCTGATGGTGCGCACCTTTGAACATGAAAAAGCTGAGACACTGGCGAGGCATTCTTCTGTGCCGGTGATCAACGGCCTGACCGACGATGTCCATCCCTGCCAGCTACTGGCCGACATGCAGACCTACTTCGAACACCGCGGTGACATCAAAGGCAAGACCGTCACCTGGGTCGGAGATGGCAACAACATGTGTCACTCCTATATGCACGCAGCAAAGATCCTTGAATTCAAGCTGATCATCGCCTGTCCACAGGGCTTTGAACCTCAGCAGAAATTTATCGATGAGACCCGAGATTTTATCGAGATCACCCAGGACGTATCTGCTGCCTGCACCGACAGCGACCTGATCGTAACCGATGTCTGGGCGAGCATGGGGCAGGAAGAAGAACAGAAGATTCGTGAACAGGCATTCAGTGATTACCAGGTGACGGATAAGTTGATGGCACTGGCCAACGACGACGCTCTGTTCATGCATTGCCTGCCTGCGCATCGCGGCGAAGAAGTCAGCGCGGATGTTATCGACGGATCGAAGAGCGTGGTATGGGATGAAGCTGAGAACAGGTTACACGCACAAAAAGCACTGTTAGAATTCTTGCTCGTAGACTAATCCAACAATTCACGACACATTATTTGAAACTTGCTACTCAAAAACTGTCGCCAATAAATCAGAGCAGTCCTTTACAGAATAAACTGCGCCGAGCCGGTTCGCATGCTCTCAGTTCTGGCATTATCCTTCTCGCATTAACGCTTAATGTCTCTGCTGAGACCCCGGACGATAACGCGCTGTGCCCGGCGCCCGGTGCCAGCGCGACAATATATACAGCACCGCCCAGCTTCAAACCGGAGAATATCGGAAACACCGAGATCAGTGCCGACTTCACACGATCGAGTCAGGATGGCTCGACTTCGCTGAATGGTAACATCGTCATCGAGCAACACATGTTGCGCGTCACTGCCGACTACGCCGACTATGATAAGAGTCTCGGCAAGCTGAGCATCTCGGGCAACGTACATATCGATACCGAGAGCATATCGATGGATGCAGACAGCGGGACTTTCGATATCGAGGGCAGCAGTAAACAGGGTGAGTTCAATAACATCCAGTTTCTTATCCCGATGAAAGACAGGCCCGGGAAATATCAGCCAGGAGAATACAGAAAAAGCCGCCCGGCAATGAAGGGCTTTGCAGAAAGAGTGCATAGCGGTGACGAGAAATTTTCGACCCTGAACAATGCAAAGATCACCAGCTGCGAACTCATCGACCCCGACTGGCTGATCAGCGCCGACGAGATCCACCTGGACCATGCCGATGAATACGGCTCTGCAGACGATGTCGTCATCCGCTTCAAGGGTGTACCCTTTTTATATACGCCCTACATCGAATTCCCGACCAGTGATAAACGGCGCAGCGGCCTGCTGTTCCCTGAGTTCGGCACATCATCCTCCAGAGGCATCGAACTTGCCGCGCCCTGGTACTGGAATATTGCGCCGAATCATGATGCTGTGATCACCCCGCGTATCATGGAAAAGCGCGGTACCGAACTCGGTGGCAAATATCGTTTCCTGACACAGTCGACCACCGGTGAGCTGAAAGGCGCCTATCTGAATAACGACAAGACCACGGACGAAAAACGTTACCAGGTTGGCTACAAACAACATTCGGTAATCCTGCCTAACCTGCAATTCGATGCAGACCTGCAGGACATCTCTGACCCGGATTATTTTAATGACTTTACCAACAGTATCAGCAGTACCAGCCAGACCCATCTGAACCGCAGCGCAAAATTACGCTACGACCTGCAGAACTGGCACATGAGCGCACTGCTTCAGGACATTAAAACCATCGATACCACTGCACCCATCAGCGACCGTCCTTATAAACGTTTGCCGCAGTTGCTTCTGAACGGTGACACCAAGATCTCCAGCAGCCAGCTATTATTCACCCTGGATTCCGAAGCAGTCGAATTCGCCCATGATGATGTCACCAGGACGACCGGCAGCCGGATAAACGTAAGCCCCGGTCTCAGCCTGCCGCTCAGCGGGGTTTTCTGGTTCCTCAAACCCGAAGTAAAATTCAGCCACACCCAGTATGATGTCGGTACCGACGGCAGCGCTACTGTTCCCGGCGGCAGCCAGCAGGTTGATGATATCAACATCCCGATAAGCAGTATCAATGGCGGTCTTTTCTTCGAGCGTTATCTCGACAGCGGCTATCAACAGACACTGGAACCGCACCTGTACTATCTTTACGTACCCTATGAAGATCAGAACAGTAATCCGCTGTTTGATACCACAGCACCGACGTTCACCATCTCACAACTCTTTCGCGATAACCGCTTCATCGGCGGCGACCGCATCGGCGATGCCAACCAGCTTTCGCTCGCATTGACCAGTAGACTGCTGAACCCGAAAACCGGCGATGAACTTATCCGTGCCAGCATCGGTCAGATATTTTATTTTGAGGACAGGAAGGTCGCTCTGAGCAGCAGCACGCCTGCCGATACCCGCAAGCAATCTGATGTCATCGCCGAACTCGATACAACATGGCAGCGCTGGCAGACCAGTATCGACCTGCAATGGGATACCACCTACCACAAGATGTCCAGAGAGAATTATTTCCTGCATTACAATGTCGACCCCAGACACCTGTTCAGTATCGGCTATCGAAAGCGGCTAGATGGCACCAGTATCGATATAGAACAGATCGATACCTCGTTCGTCTACGGCATCAACCGCGAGTACAGTGCTTTTGCCCGATACAATTATTCCCTGGATAGCAGAACACCTATCGATAGCATTGCCGGTATTGCCTATGACAGCTGCTGCTGGGCGATCCAGCTATTCGGGCAGCGCCGCTTGCAGAATACTGGTATCGCGAATAGCGATTTATACGATGACTCGATACTGGTACAATTCGTCTTCAAAGGCCTGGGCAGCTTGTCAGGCAGCAGAGCGCGAACCACGCTCGAACAATCAATCTATCGATATACCGATATCCTCCAGTAATCCAAATTATGTGCCACATGATAACTCTGAATAAAAAATCACTCTCCCTCGCTCTCATCTTACTCAGCATCATCAGCTTTGCGGCGAACGCAGAACCACAGCCACTGGACAGCATCGCAGTTATCGTCAACGACGATGTCATCACAAAGAACATGCTCGACAACAGGGTGAATGATTTCCGCAAACAGCTCGACCCCAGCCAGTTATCACGCATCGACCCTGCGACGCTACGAAAGCAGGTAATGGAGAGGATGATCCGCGATACCATCCAGCTGCAGCAGGCCAGGCAGCTCGGTATAACCGTCGATGACCTGATGCTAAACCGCATGCTGGAGCAGATCGCGAAAAGCAATACCATGTCACTGGAAATATTCCGCGATGCCATCGAAGCAGAAGGTATCAATTACAGTCGTTTTCGTGAACAGACACGCAAGGAGATCATCATCAAGCAGCTGCAACAACGCGTGGTCGCCAGCAAGATCAATGTCTCCGATCAGGAAGTCGCGCAATACATAGAACAGAATGAAAGCCTGGACTCTTCAACGCTCAGCTTCCATCTGCGCCACATCCTCATCGCGACACCGGAAGCGGCTAACCCTGATGACATCGCCAAAGCCGAACACGAAGCCGAAGAGGTCTACCAGAAGATCCAGGACGGCAGCCGCTTTGAGGATATTGCAATAAAAGTGTCCAGTGGACGCAACGCATTAAAAGGCGGGGATCTGGGCACACGAAAAGCCAACGAACTGCCCAAACTGTTCGTCGATGCGATCCAGGGGCTGAAACCGGGTGAGACATCCCGGCCGGTCAGGAGCGCCAGCGGTTTTCACCTGCTACACATGGTCAGCAGCTCGAATGATCAGGTGATGATACAACAGACCCATGCCCGTCATATCCTGATCCGCCCCAGCGCTGAAGTCAGTGATGAACAGGCAAGAAAAACCCTGCTCGAACTGAAAGAAAAAATAGAAAACGGCAAGAACTTTGCCGAGCTTGCCAGCGAATATTCTGAGGATCCCGGCTCGAAAATAAAGGGTGGCGATCTTGGCTGGGCCAGCCCAGGTAATTTTGTTCCTGCTTTTGAAAACGTAATGAAATCTCTATCGGTAGACGAGATATCCGAACCATTCAAAAGCACTTTTGGCTGGCACATACTGCAGGTACTGGAACGCCGCGATCACGACCAGACCCAGACCAATAAAGAGACCCAGGCACGTAATGCGATCCAGAAAAGAAAGATCGATGAAGAACTTCGACTGTGGTTACGCCGTATCCGCGATGAAGCCTATGTCGAATTTGCTGATGAAGACCAATAGAAACACCTGCAGAGAAGATCCGGCACATTGTCTGAACGCAACACAACAAATAAAAAGATCGTCATAACCGCAGGGGAACCTGCGGGTATCGGTGCCGACATCTGCTTATGCTTGCCGGATACCGGTGACACCGAATTATACGTCATTGCTGACCCCGAACTTCTGACTCGACGTGCCGAAGCACTTGGCCTCGATATAGAGCTTAATATCACCAGCGACACCGAGAACCTGTCCCGGACATATAACAAAGACAAGTTAAATATCATCCCCGTAACACTGAGAACTGTATCACAGCCGGGCACCTTAAACCCGGATAACAGCGCCTACGTGTTAGAGATGTTAGACCTTGCCTGTGATCTGTGCCTGCAGAACAAAGTCGATGCCATGGTCACCGGCCCGATTCAGAAAAGCATTATCAATCAGGCCGGGCATGACTTCACCGGACACACAGAATATCTGGCTGAGCGCGCGACCCGTGCCAGCGCCTCCAGTGAAGCCATCCTGCCGGTAATGATGCTGGCAACCCGGTCGTTACGTGTCGCGCTGGCAACGACGCACCTGCCATTAAAAAATGTCAGCCATGCCATCAGCAAAGAGTCACTGACACGAATAATCACTATACTCGATGACTTTTTAAAGCGCCATGCAGGCATAGATCAGCCCGAGATACTGATCTGCGGTCTAAATCCGCACGCAGGTGAAGACGGTAACCTGGGAGATGAAGAGATAACGACGATCACTCCTGTAATCGACAGATTAAAAGAGCTGGGCATGAACCTGCTCGGCCCGCTACCGGCCGATACATTGTTTACCGGGAAGTATCTGAAATCCGCAGACGCCGTCCTTGCCATGTATCATGACCAGGGGCTTCCCGTATTAAAATACAGCGGCTTCGGCAAAGCAGTAAACATTACCCTGGGCCTGCCCTTTATCCGCACCTCGGTCGATCATGGCACCGCCCTTAATCTGGCCGGCACCGGCAAGGCCAGCAACAGTAGCCTGCACGAAGCTATTGAAATGGCGATAGAATACTGTAACTAATGAAAAATGAATAATGAATAATGAATAATGAATAATGAATAATGAATAATGAATAATGAATAATGAATTTTAAAACCACATGCCAATCGAATACAAATATATTTAAGCTGTTGAAGCTTTTTATTATTCACTATTCATTATTCACTATTCATTGCTTTTAAACATGCACTACGCAAAAAAACGTTTTGGTCAGAATTTCCTGGTAGACACCGATGTCATCAATCGCATCGTCGACTGTATCCAGCCACAGGCCGACGATGTCATGATCGAGATCGGCCCCGGACTGGGTGCGATGACCAAACCGCTCCTGGCAAGACTGAACCAGTTGAATGTCATCGAACTTGATCGTGACATCATCCCGAAACTGAAAAAGATCTGTATCTTCGCTGACCAGGAAAACATGCGTAAGTTAATCGTCAACGAAGGCGATGTTCTAAAGTTTGATTTTGGCCGGTTCTTCGATGAACATCCGGAACTCACATCAGGTGAAAACGGCCCTGAAAAAAAACTCCGGATCGTCGGCAACCTGCCCTACAATATCTCAACACCCGTCTTATTCACTCTGTTAAAACAGCGGCACCTGATTCAGGACATGCACTTCATGCTGCAGAAAGAAGTGGTGGATCGCATCGTTGCCGAGCCGAAGAACAAACTCTATGGTCGGCTCAGTGTCATGCTACAAACCTTCTGCCAGGCACAGTCTTTATTTGAAGTACCTCCCTACGCTTTTGAACCTGCACCAAAAGTAAATTCAGCTATTCTCAGGCTGCAGCCGGACGACCGATTCGAACACCAGATCCACGATTTTTCTGCATATGAGAAACTGGTGCGACAGGCATTTTCACAGCGTCGCAAAACCCTTAGAAATACTTTAAAAAATCTTTGCTCAGCCGAACTGATCGAGCAGTCTGGTCTATCACCCAAACAACGCGCCGAAGAATTATCGGTTGCAGACTTCGTTAACCTTTATCGATCTATCTATCCATCATCTTAGCAATCGATTTGCCTGTGCTCTCACAAGGCCAATACCCGACCACTTAAGCTACTGAATTATCAGTAATTACCATTTATCTGTTAAGTAAATACATGTGTTGCGAGGTGTTACAATGTCGCTTAGTCCACTATTACCCGCATTCGATTACTCCTAGCACGGTGAGTTATGTCATGAACAATATCGAAGTCAAAGTGATGCCAGCTTATATCGCAGAGCAGTCTGACCCTGAAAATAATCACTATGTTTTCTCTTATACGGTCACCATACGTAACAGCGGCTCTACGCCGGCAAAACTGTTAGCACGGCACTGGATCATCACCGACGGCGACGGCCATATCCAGGAAGTTAAGGGGGATGGTGTTATCGGCGAGCAGCCACATCTGAAACCGGGTGAAGGCTTTCAATATACTTCAGGCACATTCATGAACACACCGTTCGGCACCATGCAGGGCAGCTACCAGATGATTACTGACAATGGCGAAAAGTTTGAGGCCGAGATACCGACGTTCCGACTCAGCGCACCGAACACGCTACACTAGATCACTAACAGATATCCATGGCCTTAAAACACAGCTACACCTTATTAGCACCGATCTACGATGTCATGGTATCGGGACCCCTTGATTTTTACCGTGAAAAGAGTCTGCTCCGTCTGGCATCCGATCTGGACGATACCGGCAAACAGAATATTCTGATCAACGGCATCGGCAGCGGACTTGATCTGCCATTCCTGCCAGAAAATGCCTGTTATACTGGCAGCGATATCACACCCGCCATGCTGCAGCGCGCCGAACGCCGAGCAGAAGACCACAAGATTGATATCAGCTTTCAGCTAGCAGACAGCCATGCACTACCATTTGATGATGAATCTTTTGATGCTGTTGTCATGCACCTTATCCTCGCCGTGGTACCGCAACCGGAACTTGCACTGAATGAAGCCTGCCGCGTATTGAAACCGGGCGGAAAAATTTATCTTTTCGATAAATTTATAAAACGCGGCCAGCTTGCTATCGGCCGGCGCTTGCTCAGTTTTTTTCTGCGCCACATCGCGACCCGCACCGATGTTATCTTCGAGGACGTGTTGGACAGCTGCCCAACGCTCCAGCTGATAACCGACGAACCGGCACTTGCAAAGGGCTGGTTCAGGCTGATAGAGTTAGAGAAACAATAAGTAATAAATTGTATGTTGTATGTTTATTAAAAAGCTTTTAACTTATAACCTGTCACGTATAACTTAAAACTTTTTTCGGAGAAAAAAACAAATGGCGACCTATGCCATCGGTGATGTGCAGGGATGTTACGACGAATTAAGAGCCCTGCTTACCCAGATAAAGTATAACAGTGACCGCGACCAGCTCTGGTTCTGTGGCGACCTGGTCAACCGTGGCCCTAAATCACTAAAGACATTACGCTTCATCAGATCACTGGAAGCTAACGCGCTGACGGTTCTCGGCAATCACGACCTGCACCTGCTGGCCACCGCCTATGATCATCAGAAACCCGGCAAGAAAGACACCTTCGATTCATTACTAAAGGCGGATGATGCTGATCAATTGTTCTACTGGTTACGTCACCAGCCATTGATTCATCATGATAAAGAGAAAGATATCTCGCTACTGCACGCTGGCATTCATCCGCAATGGTCGATCAAGAAAGCCTTAAAATTATCACGGGAAGTAGAAGCGATCCTACAGAGCGATCAGCACATAAATTTCTATAAACACATGTACGGTGACAAACCGTTGAACTGGGAAGATTCTTTATCCGGCTGGTCGCGTTACCGTTTTATCACCAACATCCTGACCCGCTTACGTTATTGTGACGATCAGGGTAAACCTGCACTCGGTGCGAAGGGTGCTCCCGGCAGCCAGTCAAAACACCTTATTCCCTGGTATGAGGTGCCTGACCGAAAATCGCAGGACGACACCATCATCTTCGGTCACTGGTCGACGCTGCCACATGCTGGCATCCAAAGTATCAACAATACTTATGCGATCGATTCCGGCTGCCTGTGGGGCGGTGCACTTACTGCTTTACGTATCGACGTACAGCCTTTTGAATATTTTCGACTCAATTGCCACGGTGCTTTACGGCCGCCAGAGAAATATCTCAAGCAACACAAAAAACACATATCTCAAAAATAGACCCTCCCCATGCACTTGCCGATAGACGACAACTCGTAAAGTACTTGAAGATATCAGGCTCAAAAAAAAGAGCACCATAAAGGCACTCTTTCAAAAGGGAGTCTATCAAATGAATTGATACACTTATGACTTCCGACCGAAACAAAAGTTCAGTCAGTTCTATTTTTTTCCAGAGTGACAAACCGGCAGTCATATCTATTTTTATCATCGGCTAAAAACGCCTGTGAAGCGCTTTCGAACCATATCGCCTCGTCCACTTCTGGAAACCATGCATCTCCTTCGAACTCAGCATCGACATAGGTGAGATACATACGATCCACCCTCGGCATCAGCATCTCATAGATCGTGCTTCCTCCGATGACCATCACCTCATCCGAATCCGGCACCACAGCAAGTGCATCATCAAAACTGCTGACACAGCTGACGCCTTCAAAATGTATATCCGGATTTCGGCTCAAAACAATATTTACACGTCCGGGAAGAGGTCTGCCGATAGATTCATAAGTCTTACGTCCCATGATGATGGGTTTTCCCATGGTAACCGCTTTGAAGTGTGCAAAATCAGCAGGCAGATGCCAGGGCAGTTCATTTTTATTACCGATGAGACGGTTACGATCCATTGCAGCGATAATAGAAATGATCATCGAACGTCCTGAACGATACTAAAAAGTAAAAAGCATTCATCCGCAGATGAACACTGATAAACGCTGTAAAAAGTTTTTATGCTTGCAAAATATCTGTGTTTTTCTATATTCATCTATGGCAATAAGATCGATCAAACAGCAACTACTGCTTTGATATGCGGGTGCGCTTCATAACCGACCAGCTCAAAATCTTCAAACTTAAAGTCAAAGATCGATTTTACATCCGGATTGATCTTCATCTCTGGCAACGGGAACGGTTTACGGCTCAACTGTTCGTCTGCCTGCTCGAGGTGATTCGAGTATAAATGTGCATCACCGAGGGTATGCACGAAATCGCCCGGTTTCAGCCCACAGACCTGTGCGACCATCATGGTCAGCAGTGCGTAGGAAGCAATATTAAAAGGCACACCCAGGAAGATGTCTGCACTGCGCTGATACAGCTGACACGACAGCTTGCCATCTGCCACATAAAACTGAAACATCATGTGGCACGGCGGCAACGCCATATTGTCTATCTCACCGACATTCCATGCACTGACGATGATACGGCGTGAGTCAGGATTGTTTTTTATCTGATCGATGATCTGGCTTATCTGATCGACATTGCCTGTAGCACCGTCTTTTCCAGTACGCGGCCACGAACGCCACTGATATCCATAAACCGGCCCGAGATTACCTTCGTCATCCGCCCACTCATTCCATATACGGACACCGTTATCCTGCAGGTACTTGATGTTGGTGTCACCGGTCAAAAACCACAGCAACTCATGGATGATCGATTTCAGATGACATTTTTTCGTGGTGATCAGGGGGAAGCCCTCACTCAGATCAAACCGCATCTGATGCCCGAACACGGAGACGGTACCGGTGCCGGTTCTGTCTTCTTTTTTTGTTCCGTTATCACGCACGTGGCGCATTAGATCCAGATACTGTTTCACTTCTTAGCCTCTATCACTGTCAGCGTTATTTGCATCACCGGCTCTTTTCTGCGCAATATAAAACAACACGATACCAAAGATAATCATAGGTAATGACAAAATCTGCCCCATGGTCAGCCAGTCAAAAGCGATAAAACCAAGCTGTTTATCTGGAATCCTGAAGAACTCGGTAAAGAAACGGAAACACCCGTAACTAAACATGAATACTGCTGATACGGCCATATATGGCCGCGGCTTTGATGAATACCACCACAAGATCAAGAATAACAGCAAACCTTCAGTGAGCGCCTGATATAAAGAGGATGGATGCCTTGCGATATGGTCGCCATAATCAAACGCCCATGGCGTAACCGTATCCATCGGACGCCCCCATAACTCTTTATTGATTAAATTACCGATACGCCCCGCACCTAAACCTATCGGCACCCAGGGCGCGATGAAATCCGAGACCTGAAAAAAGGTCATCCCGTTCTTACGGCCAAACAGATACAAACCGGTGAACACACCCAGCATTCCACCATGAAAGGACATACCACCCTGCCAGATATAGAACAGTGAGACAGGGTCTTCCAGGAAAGAGGAGAAATTATAGAACAGGGTATAACCGAGACGGCCAC
>JADFWE010000407.1 GCA_015222915.1 Pseudomonadota bacterium
ACTCAGATTCTGTGACTTTTCGTTTTCATCATCGCAGTTGTTAATCTACCGTTAATCTACGGATGATGCTTATCCGCTAAAATTGATTGTTTCTATTATATTTTTTGGAGCAATCTATGCCCGTATCAAGAAAGTTAGTCGCACTGTCAATATTGTTGGTCAGCAGCAAGCTGTTTGCTGTCGAATTTCCGGTCGAAGTCAGTGAATATATTGATGATGTGAAAATTGATGCCTATATCAATAAAAAAGACATCAATGAGCAATCTAAATGGACACCGTTTAAAACTGCTCCGGGACTATCGGTCGACGCAGCGCTTGCGGCGGTAGATAAATATATAAATACCCGTACTGAATTTAAAGATACCAGATTGATTAGTATCGAATTAAAACCGATACCTCATTATGAGGCATACTGGTACTATCTGGTGAAGACAAAATCAGCGGTTAGTAATGAAATAAAACCACATTTTTTTATTGTTCTGATGGATGGCAAAGTGGTCTCGGCGATTAAAGAACCGGATGCTATAAAATAGCGTAGAACTCACAGCAGAGGCCATTCTCGCGGTGATGATATTTACTGGCTTTTAGTGCTGTAGCTGCGTTTGATGTAGGCATCGATCAGCTGTTCAAATTCCTCAGCAATATTGTCCCCTTTAAGCGTCACGGTCTTCTCACCGTCCTCGTAAACCGGTGCTACCGGTCGTTCGCCGGTGCCGGGCAGGCTGATGCCGATGTTGGCGTGTTTGCTCTCGCCGGGACCGTTGACTACACAGCCCATTACTGCGACTGACATGTCCTCTACGCCGTGAAATTTTTCTTTCCACTGCGGCATCTGTTTACGCAGATAATCCTGTACCTGTGAAGCCAGCGCCTGGAAATAGGTGCTGGTGGTGCGTCCGCAGCCGGGGCAGGCGGTGACCAGCGGTACGAAAGATCGCAGGCCCATGGTCTGCAGGATCTCCTGTGCGACGATGACTTCTTTTTCTCTGGCAGCCCCGGGTTCCGGTGTCAGTGAGATACGGATGGTGTCACCGATACCGTCATGCAGCAATATGCTGAGCGCTGCTGTCGAGGCGACGATACCTTTGGAGCCGATGCCGGCTTCGGTCAAGCCCAGGTGCAGGGCGTAGTCGTCGCGCTGCGCCAGTGAACGATAAACGGTTACCAGGTCACGTACTACGCTCATTTTGCACGACAGCAGGATCTTGTTTTTTGACAGGCCGATCTCCTGTGCCTGCTGAGCGCTGTCCAGAGCTGAGCGGATGACGGTTTCCAGCATGACGTCATGTGCATCATACGGCTCGGCGAGGTTGGCATTTTCATCCATCAGACGTGCCAGCAGCGCCTGATCCATGCTGCCCCAGTTAACACCGATACGTATCGCTTTGTCGTATTTACAGGCGAGTTCGATCATGGTGGAGAACTGCGCATCACGTTTTTTGCCTTTGCCGACATTGCCCGGGTTGATGCGGTATTTCGCCAGCGCCTGTGCGCAGTCTGGGAAATCCGTTAATAACTTGTGGCCGTTATAATGAAAGTCACCGACCAGCGGTACATGGCAGTGTTTATCATCGAGTGAATCACGGATACGGCTGACGGCAGCGGCGGCCTCGGCATCGTTAACGGTGATGCGCACCAGCTCAGAGCCGGCGTTGGCTAACTGTAAGATCTGCAGGGTCGTGGCTTCGATGTCAGCGGTGCGAGTATTGGTCATCGACTGGATGACGACCGGAGCGCCACCACCGATGGTGATATTACCGACATCGACGGAACAGGTCTGGTTGCGGGGTTTGTAGCAGTCGGCAAAATTCATTATCTAGGCTCAGAGACAGGTTTCAGTCTCTGTCTGTTATTAGCTGGTTGAAGTATATGACGGACAATTTTACCATCCTATGCTCTTTGTTGGGCCAGTTAAACTGATAAACTCTTATGTCGGCAGTGATACTGATCCCGGCGTTAAGCAATCAAACCGGTAGTGGATAAAGTATTTATGAAAATAGGTTTTGTTATCAATCCGTACGCCGGTATCGGCGGCAGTGTTGCACTAAAAGGCAGTGATGGTGCAGCGATCGTCGAGCAGGCGCTCGCCGCAGGCGCTGTACAGCAGGCTGAAACACGGGCAAAAACCGCGATGGAAAAGGCTTTTGAAGATAATGCGCAGCTGTCTCAGTTAACGATCTATACGGCAGCGGCTGATATGGGTGAAGACATGCTGCAGAGTATGGGAGTGGCTGCTGACGTGGTCGACAATGCTGGTGTTTCAGATTCCGGCCGTTCTGATAATGGCCGCACATCAGCACAGGATACGAAAAATGCCATTCGACAATTTGTCGAACATAAGGTTGATCTTATCGTTTTTGCCGGTGGTGATGGTACTGCCCGTGATGTGCTCGATGTACTCAGCACAGAGCTTTGCTCTGAAATCCCGGTTATCGGTATACCCGCAGGTGTGAAAATTCACTCTGCCGTCTATGCCCTGTCACCGGTGCATGCCGGTGAGTTGCTGCACCTGCTGTTCAGTGGTGAGGCGATGTCATTACATGAATCGGCGGTCATGGATCTGGATGAACAGGCATTTCGTGAGGGCAGGGTTGTCGCGCGCTGTTATGGTTATCTGCCGGTCCCGGTCGATGACACCCGCATGCAGTTGATCAAGCAGGGTGGTTTAAATCCGAACAGTTCCCAGTATGGCGATATCACGGTGCAGGATATCGCCGCAGACATCATCGAATCCATGCAGCCGGATGTTTATTACCTGATCGGCTCCGGCTCGACTACGGCAGGGATCATGGAGCAGTTGGGGCTGGAAAATACGCTGCTGGGTGTCGATATCGTCCGTAATGAAGAACTGGTTGCCAGTGACGTCGATGCACAGACGATTCTTGCGACAATAAAAGATCAGCCGGCAACGATGGTGGTGACCGTGATCGGCGGTCAGGGCCATGTGTTCGGTCGGGGTAATCAGCAGCTGAGTGCCGAGGTGGTCAGACAGTTCGACCGAGACGATATCATTATCATCGCCACCGATGAAAAATTGCGTTCGCTGGAAAAACGGCCGATGATTTCAGATACAGGTGATGTAGAATTGGACAAAGAACTGGCCGGTCTGTATCCGGTGGTGACTGGATATCAGCAGAAGACGTTGTATCAGTTAAGGTGATATGGGAAAGTTTTTCACAGATGAACCGTTTAATTTAAACTTTATCTATTGTATTTGTTTCGATTAAGATGTCTGATGCTGACACAAAGGCGACATCCACAAGGATTAAAAAACTTCACCGCCGAGGCGCAGAGACGCCGAGGAAAAGCTTTTAGTTTTC
>JADFWE010000066.1 GCA_015222915.1 Pseudomonadota bacterium
CCAAAGCGATTGCGCCTTTTGACGGTATCATCATGGAAAAACTGGTTGAGATAGGCGATACCGTACAACCGGGGCAGCCATTAATCGTGTTTTCCTATTCAAGATTCTTACGCATACAGGTAGAAGTGCCTGCGCGTTTGATGCCGGGTCTGACCAAGGGCATGGTTGTTCCAGCCAGGCTGGATGTCGGCAACACGCAGGTCAATGTGCGTGTTGCGCTAATCGCTCCCATTGCGGATAACAAGCAACATACAGTCACCGTTAAATTTGATTTGCCTGAAGGAGTGCCTGGTGGTGCCGGTATGTATGCAGAAGTCATGATTCCTGATGTTAATTCACCGAGCCGGGCGCTTCCGGTCATACCGAAGTCTGCTATCAGCAAACGCGGCAGTTTACCTTCGGTCAAAGTACTGGATGAAAACAATGTGCCCAAGATGCGTTTGATTCGTACCGGCATTGAGATTGGTAATAACAATATTGTTGTTCTTTCCGGGCTCGAACCGGGCGAGAGAATCCTGACCAGTGGTAATGAAGTAAAAAAATCAGAAATACCGTGGGATAAATAATTACACAGGGCATTGTTCCGGAGCTGGTGTTTAATCGGGGTACCGGGGTATCAATAACCTGCATCAATAAAAACAGGTAGTCAGCTGGTAGGAGTGGGTTACTTGGTGTGTTGTCACTTAGCATTTGATGGCTGGAAATGAGAAGTGATAAGTAACAGATAATAGAGTGATTGTTATAAAATGACTGACGAACTTGATAAAGACAAAAACAAAGATGAAAACCTGAGTTGTGATATACCGCCGCCGGCATCAATTGGTGGTCAAGAGCTAGGTCTTGCCGGCACCATCGCAAAAACCTTTATTAATTCACCTGTTACCCCCATGCTGCTGATAGCAACACTGCTTATCGGTCTCAGCGGTTTAATATTTACCCCCAGGCAGGAAGATCCGCAGATATCGGTGCCGATGATTGATATCTTCGTATCTTACCCGGGCACTTCAGCCTCGCAGGTAGAAAGCCTGGTAACCGACCCGCTGGAACGGCTGATGGACGAGATTCCCGGTGTTCGCCATACCTTTTCCGCTACCCAGCGCGGTAACGCGATTGTTACTGTGCAGTTCTACGTGGGTGAAGACCTGGGGCATTCCATCGTTAAAGTCACTGATAAGATCAGTTCGAACATGGACATGATGCCGCCCGACGTCATGCGGCCACTGGTAAAACCGGTGGCGATCGACGATGTGCCGACCATTGCCGTCACCCTGTGGTCGAAAGAAGTCGACGACAGTACCCTGCGTATCCTCGGCAACGATGTGCTGCAGGAACTGGGGCAGGTTAAAAATACCGGTAAAGGTTTTGTGGTTGCCGGCCGGGCTGACCAGATTCGCGTCGAAGTGCTGCCCGAGCGGCTGGGTGGATACGGTATTAGTCTGCAGCAGGTAGCAGGTGCTATTACGGTAGCCAATACACAGAAAAACGTCGGTGCGGTTGAAGCCGGCAGCAAATCTTTTACAGTTTATTCGGGTTCATTCCTGCGCACCGCAAACGATATTGAGCGCCTGGTCGTGGGCATGAATAATGGCTCGCCGATTTACATGCGGGATGTGGCCGAAGTGTCCCATGGCCCTGAAGATGCCAGAAATATTTCGACATATTATGCAGGGCCGGCCTATGAAGGTATCGAACGCCCTGTTGGTGATCCGGCTGTCACCATCGCGATCGCCAAGAAAGAAGGTGCTAACGGTGTCACGGTCTCCAAAGCAATATTGAAAAAACTGGAAGAACTGAAAGGCACGGTCATTCCCGATAATGTTTACGTCGAGATCACACGTGATTA
>JADFWE010000408.1 GCA_015222915.1 Pseudomonadota bacterium
CCGTCCTTCCATGGACATTCATCACACCGCCCTCCCTGGCTCTTTGTGATATACCGTCCTTCCATGGACATTCATCACACCGCCCTCCCTGGCTCTTTGTGATATACCGTCCTTCCATGGACATAAAAAAGCCCTCAGATGAGGGCTTTTTTACTTCCGGGCATCTACAACAATGATTGTTGCTGTGCCTGCTACGGTGCTAGACCTCTCGATCAATAACCTGGAGGTGGGCCGTACGGACGTGGGCCACCGTAGTAGCCTGGAGGAGGACCGTATGGGCCAGGAGCCCTCATGCCAGGACCAGCATTTGGCGCGGTATTACCACCCTGATTCTGTGCTGGTGGAGGTGGAGGTGCATAACCCGGAGGTGGAGGCGCATAACCCGGAGGAGGACCATAAGGACCCTGACCACCATAACCCGGAGGAGGACCGTAAGGACCCTGACCGCCATAACCTGGACCACCATAGCGTGGACCGCCATAACCTGGACCACCATAGCTCGGACCGCCATAACCCGGGCCACCATAATAACCACGAGGAGGGCCACCATAATAATCGTCATTATCGAACTCCTGTTCCATCTCTTCCATCCAGTAACGAGGATCCCACTCATCATAAGGATTACAGTTAGGAATCTCTCCAAAAGGCCCCATACACTCCCAGTCATTATCATCAAAGAACCAGGAAGCATTACTCGCATTAGACATCATCAGCACTGTTGCTGTAATAGCACTCAGTAAGACTTTCTTTATCATCACATTTCTCCGTACACAATTCATATTAAAGAACCACAAAGAGACAGCTCCCACAATCTCGACCAGGGACCTTCCACTAAGGTTGTATCGATTCTATGCCACTTGAATTTGATTGACAATGACTCACGTCAATAAAATATCATCTTAAGATATGCCGGATATTTTGTTTGATAATCAGATAAACAGGAACCCTCTACCATTTTATGGTCTACAACCTCTGAATGGGACAGATAAATTCCCCTCAGATCTACAGGACCACCTTACATGGTACGACCCCGATAGAATGCATAAAACCTGACGAGAATAAAATTGAACAATATTACCAGAACAACCTCCCTGCTCGATGCTGCCACCGCACGCATAGCCGAGATCATCCTCGGTAAAGATCAGCAGATAAAACTGGCGCTCACCTGCCTGCTGGCCAGAGGCCACTGTCTTATCGAGGACCAGCCCGGCGTCGGCAAGACCACGCTGGCGCATGCCATCGCACAGGTCATGGGGCTGGATTTTCAGCGCATCCAGTTCACCAGCGACCTGCTGCCAGCCGATGTACTCGGTGTTTCAGTCTTTAACCGCGACATGTCTCAATTCGAATTTCATCCCGGTCCGATCTTCTCGCACTTTATCCTGGCCGATGAGATAAATCGGGCGACTCCTAAAACGCAGAGTGCGCTGCTGGAGGCTATGGAAGAGCACCAGGTCACCATCGAGGGTGAGACCCGTGATCTGCCCGATCCTTTTTTTGTCATCGCCACTCAGAATCCGACACATCAGATCGGTACATATGATCTGCCTGAATCACAGCTCGACCGGTTTCTGATGCGCATCGATCTTGGCTATCCTGACAGGGATGCTGAACGCCAGTTACTGGAAGGTGAAGACCGACGCAGCATAATCAGAAATCTGCAGGCGGTCTTCGATAAGGAGCAGCTGCTCGAAACACAACAGCTTTCCGCAAACATGCACGTCTCTCCGGCAATCTTCGACTATGTACAGTCGATACTCGAGTTTACCCGGCACAGTAACGCCTTCGAGTTCGGGCTTTCGCCACGCGGTGGTCTGGCGCTGGTGAATGCGGCAAAAAGCTACGCCCTTATCGACGCACAGCAATATGTGTTACCGGAACACATACAGACAGTGCTGCCGGCCGTTGTTAACCACCGGTTGCCGGTCCATATAGATCCCGGCGATAAGCAGCTAAGCTCGGCAGCGGAACACATACTGGAATCGATAAGCGTCTGTTAAAGCTTATGCCAGGCCAAACCCACACGACGCGGGCCCACACGACGCAAACACAAACGACACGACCTGCGGCGTCTCAAACCGATAAACCGGCACCCAACAGGAAGAGAGGCTTCCTGCGACTGCCTGATTTCAAAAAGAAACCTGTCCTCAAATTTATCAGCAAACGCAGCGGACCATTTGATAGACCGGTGACATTAACCCGCGACCGGGTTTACATCATACCGACAAAAGCCGGTTTGATCTTCTCCCTGTTGCTGTTAACCCTGCTCGTCGGCTCCATCAATTATGAAAAAAACCTGGGTTTTGTCCTGACCTTCCTGTTGATCGGTATCGGCAATATCCTTCTGTTATCGACCTGGCGCAACCTTGCCGGACTGGTCATCAAGCGCGAGAAGGCGTCAGCCGTTTTTGCCGGTGAAGACGCATGTTTCAATATACAGCTGATCAATCATCAGCTATTCGATCGCCGCTCGATCGCTATCAGCCACGAGGGCATCGAACAGGATGTGGTCGACTGCCCGGCCAATGCCAGCCAGCTGATGTCATACAATATTGCGACGAAGAGACGCGGCCGTCTGGATGGCGGCAGATTTCGCTTATACACCGAGTTCCCCGGCGGGCTTTTTATCGCCTGGACCTGGCTCGACCTGTCGATGAACTGCATCGTCTACCCTTCACCTGCCGGTAATGTCGACATCAGGGTTAACGCTCAGGATGAAAACGGTGAGAATGACTACGGCGGCAAGAGCCCGGAAAACTTCAGTCACCTGAGAAAATACCATCATGGCGACAATATCAATCGCATATCATGGAAGGCGGCAGCAAAGACCGACGAACTGTTCACCAAGGAATTTACCGGCGCTAAACCGCAGGAGTTATGGATCGACTGGTCGGGCATTCCTGCCGACGACGATGAACAGCGCCTGTCGATCATGTGTGCACTGATCATCCATGCTAATAGCCGGCAACAGTTTTACGGCATGAAACTGCCGGAGCTTACCATCGCACCTGATAACGGTGTCCAGCATTACCACCAGTGCCTGACGGCTCTTGCCCTGCATTAACAACGCGGATGAACAATCAGAGTCAGGCTGAACAGTGAACGAACAGACATTCAAACTCGAACAGAGCATCCTGCTATCGTTATTGGCCGGTATCCACCTGTCTGCTGCACCTGTCTATACCAGCTTGCCGGCCGGCATCATATTGCTCATATTTGGCCTCAGTCTCTGGCAGCTGTTAATAATCCTCAAGCAAAAAAAATCACCCGGAAAATTGATTCAGGCTGCAACTATCACGGTTATCTTTACCGCTGTTTTCTTTTCCTATGGTCACCTCTTCGGTCAGCAGCCGGGCATCGCCCTGGTGTTGCTGATGACCCTGATGAAGCTGTTCGAAACCCGAACCCAGCGCGACTGTTATATCGTTCTCTACAGTTCGATCTTTATCATCGCCAGCAACTTCTTTCACTCGCAGTCGGTGTGGCTGATCATCTATGTGTTTTTTATTCTCATCTATCTGATCACTGTCTTTATCGCATTGAGCGACCGTTTAAATTCGTTGCCGATAAAACCGCGAATGCGGATGGCAGCACGGTTTATGGTTTACGCGATACCTTTTATGCTGGTACTGTTCGTCCTGTTCCCGCGCATACCCGGGCCATTGTGGGCACTGCCGGATGACGCCACATCGAGCAGGACCGGGCTCAGCGAAGAGATGTCACCGGGCAGTATCAACCGTCTGATCTCATCATCCCGGATCGCGTTCCGCGTCAAGTTTAATGGTGACATACCGGAACATAATCAACGTTACTGGCGGGGCGTAGTACTGTCTGTTTATGATGGCAGAACCTGGCGCCGGGAGGACGCGCCGGATAAAACACTACCGAATATCATCTCACCCGATAAAAACAGAAGCATCATCGATTATACGATCACCCTCGAACCGACACAGTTGAACTGGCTGCTGACGCTCGAATACCCGGTAGGGCATGAGGCCCGTTACCGTTACAGCCGTGAAGCGACACTGCTAACGAAGAACCGGGTCAACAATGTTATCAACTACACCGTCAGATCAGACCCGTCAGCTGTCAACCGATCACTGTTCGCACAGGAAGATTATAAAAACCGCCTGCTGCCGGTCGATTTCAATCCGCGCACCATGCAGCTTGCCAGGCAATTTTTGCTGGCATCAGGCTACGACACAAGAACCTATATCGATACTGTGCTGTCGTATTATCGTAATAATAATTTCTACTACACGCTAAGCCCGGATGCGCTCGGGCAGGATGCCATGGATGAGTTTCTGTTCGATAGCCAGAAAGGGTTCTGTGAACATTATGCAAGCTCATTCGTCTACCTGATGCGCGCTGCCGGCATCCCCGCACGTGTAGCCATCGGTTATATGGGAGGCAAGATGAACCCGCTCGGTGATTACATGATCGTCAGGCAGTCTGACGCTCACGCCTGGGCGGAAGTGTGGATCGATGATCACTGGCAGCGGATCGACCCCACTGCTGCCGTCTCTCCCGACCGCGTAGAACAGGGCATTCAGGATGCGGGCCTGGATAAAGAGGGACTTCCCTTTCTACTGGTCTCTGAAAACAGCCTGTTAAAAAACGCAGCCTTTCTATATGACCGGTTCCAGAACACATGGAACCAGTGGGTCATCGGCTTTGATCAGGAGAAGCAGAAAAGCCTGTTGAGATCACTGGGCCTGGACGATACTTCTGCTGCTAACCTTATCCTTCTGCTGGTAGCATGCCTCAGCCTGTGCGGCCTGATCATCTTCTGGTTCATCCTGAGACACAACAGTGTCGATAGCGATCGCACACAGTTTTATTACCATATCTTCTGTCAAAAGTTTGCCAGGCACGGACTGCAGCGAGAACTTCACGAA
>JADFWE010000067.1 GCA_015222915.1 Pseudomonadota bacterium
AAAACTAAAAGCTTTTCCTCGGCGTCTCTGCGCCTCGGCGGTGAAGTTTTTTAATCCTTGTGGATGTCGTCTATGTGTCAAAAACGGACATGAATGCTAACGGTGTGGTAGCTGATTTCAGCTAAAAAGACCGTTGCCCTATAGGCTTTTAATTTGATTAGTGTCAAACTGATCGCCGGGTAGATATGGTCTAATAATACGGTGTGAGGTGTAGCTATGAGTGACTGTCTTTTCTGCAAGATAAGGGACGGTGAGATTCCTGCCGATCTTGTCTATGAAGATGAACATGTGCTGGCATTTAACGATGTCGGTCCGCAGGCGCCGGTGCATCTGCTGATTATTCCGCGCAAGCATATCTCGACAGTGAACGACATGGTCGAAGATGATGTGTTGTTAATGGGCCATCTGTTTGCCGCAGCAAAAGAGATCGCTGCGCAGAAAGGCATTAGCGAAGATGGTTACCGCATGGTCGTTAACTGCAACGCCGGAGCTGGTCAGAGTGTTTTTCATATACATATGCATCTACTGGCAGGACGTGGTTTCAGCTGGCCTCCTGGTTAGGATGAAACCATAAGAAATGTTTCTTAAAAAATCGATCTTAAAATCTGATTGGATTAATTTTTCCGGATAAAAATTTCATATGAAAAAAATCATTTTCTTTTTTGTATTGTTGTTCAGCATGAACGCCTATAGCGCACCGCATGGTGATGAGCTGTTTGCAAAACACTGTTCGTCCTGTCACGGTAAAGACGGTAAGGGTGGTGTAGGTGTGCCGCTTGCGATGCCTTCTTTTTTGAACAGCGTGTCAGATGAGTTTTTGAAAAAGACCATCCGCCTGGGACGCCCCGGCAGGATCATGCCATCATTCAGCACTCTGAGTGATGCGCAGTTAAATGCGGTGGTCAGACATATAAGAAGCTGGTCGGACAAACAAGCACCTGCTGAAGACAGCACCGTTGTCAAAGGTGATAAGAAACATGGTGAGAAATTATTCGCCAGTCGTTGTGCACAGTGTCATGGCGCTGATGGCAAGGGCGGGAAAGGTACAGGGGTTACCTTCTCAAGAAAACGTGATCTGCCGATTATTGCACCTGCACTGAATAACGCCGGTTTTCTTGCTGCAGCCAGTGATGTGATGCTGCGTGAGACCATCAGCCATGGCCGTGAGGGCACACCGATGGTGTCGATGCTGGATGCAGGGATGTCTAAAAAAGATATCGATGACGTAGTCGCCTATGTGCGTTCTATGGAGGCACAAGCAGAGAAACTGGAAGTGTCGCTGAATAAGAATGATGACGAGCCGGCCATTCTGGTGGCAGATTCTCCATATGGTATGGATGAGACCGTCGAAAATTTAAAACAGGCGATCACTGATCAGAACTTTACCCTGATACGTACCGATTACCTCGATCATGGTCTTGTGCCGACAGGCAAAGAGAATAAGAAACAGGTTGTGTTGCATTTCTGCAATTTCGGTTTCCTGTTCGAAGCACTGGCTATCGATCCCAGGGTCGGTATGTTTCTTCCTTGCCGGGTGACGGTGATGGAGAGAGACGGCAAGGTTCAATTGAGTACCATCAACCCCAAGCGGTTGAGCAAGTTATTTAATAACCATGAACTCGATGAATCTTGTGATGCCATGTATGAGGTTTATAGTAGTCTGTTAGAGGATGCGACATTATGAAGTCACTCATGAAGATTTTTATCAGGTATTCGGCGTCGTTACTCATGCTTGCTGTTGCACTGCCGTCAATGGCGAATGACCTGTTGATGGTACGTACACAGCAGACTTTCCCGGAAGCGATGTTAACGCTACAGACCTCGATCAAAGACCATGGCTATGAAATAACACGCGTGCAGCGTATCGATATCGGTCTGACAGGTATGGGTTATAAAACAGATAAGTACCGAGTGGTCTTTGTCGGGAAGCCGAAAGAGATACAGTACCTGGTCGATAAATACCCTGTGCTGGCAGCATATATGCCGCCGAAGATTTCGATCTTTGCTGAACATGACGAGACCGTTCTGGTAACCGCCAATCCGATGGTCTATGCTGAGATGATAACGGATGAAAAGGACAAGGTGCTGTTCAGGCGCTGGGAGAGTGATGTTTACTCAGTGTTCGATGATATCCGTGCGGCGGATGATTGATAATCGAAGTTGGCAGTAGGCAGTTATCAGTTAAAACAAAAAATCTCGATTTTATCGAGATTTTTTTAGGATATATAAAAATATCAGTTAAGCTTTTCCTGCCAACTGCCAACTGCCAACTGCCAACTATCTTTATTCCCCTTCGATAACTTTGTTCTGCATCGCTGTCAGGTACTCATCCATCTCGTCCTGATCCTTGAATACGTTCATGCCATCGAGGGCTTTGATGATCTCGAAGACCTTTTTGATCTGCGGCTGCAGGTTGACCAGTATGAATTTACCGCTGTTGCCATCGACAAGTTTTTTGGCTTTGAAGATAACGCGTAAACCTGCGCTGCTTAAGAAATCCAGGTCTTTGAAATCGATGATCACAGTATTGACGGTATCATTGATCTCCTGGTCGATCGTCTGTTGCAGTTCTGGAGCTGTGTTGCTATCAAGGCTGCCCGTGATCGAAACACGTTTACCATTGTTGGCTTCTGCTGTGACGGCGATTGTTAATGACATGGTTGAGCTCCGGCTTCTGTAGTTATTCTATCAAGTATAGTGTTTTGTTACGGTAAATACATTCTGCTGACCGATTCTTTTGTATTCCTGCCTGTCTGTCAACGATTTTATCAGGTGGATGCCCATGCCGCCTTCACAATGATCTGTGCATCCGATGTTCTTCTCGCAGTATGTCAGCGGGTTAAAGGCGATGCCTACATCGGTGAACGTGATATGAATATCCCGCTCATCTCTGGTCACCTCGATAGTAACCGTGTGTGATATATCGTCAGGAAAAGCATAACTGCTGATATTGACAAAGGTCTCTTCGGTGACCAGTCGTAAGTCATCTCGCGTTTCGTCATCGATCTGATGGCTTTTGATGTACTCGATGAGGAAATCGGACACTTTAGCGCTGTCGGAGATATCGCTCTTGACCGTGATGCTCTGTTTATGATCCGCAGCTGTATTCATGATCTATTCATAGCGGATAATAAATAAAGTTATGTCATCAAACTGCTCGGTACCTTCGGAGAACTTTTCGACCGACCGGATGATGTTGTCGCCGATAGCGCCGGGGTCTTCTGCGTCACCCGTGCTGACCAGCTGGAGTAATCGCTCATCGGTGTATTGTCTGTTCTCGCAGTCATGGGCTTCAGAGATGCCATCCGTATACATGATCAATGATGTCTTATGATCCAGTGTGAAACAGATGTCCTGATACTGTATGCCTTCCATCAGTCCGAGTGCGGTCGCGCCGTCTACCTCATGTTCTTTACAGCCGTCAGCGGCTTTTATGAGGGGGTTCATGTGACCGGCATTTGCCATCGTGATATTACCAGTGAGCAGGTCTATGTTGCCGCACAGAGCGGTAACGAACATGCACGCATCATTGTTCTGTGACAGGATCTCATTCATCATGGTGAGCGTGTCGCCGGGGCTCAGATTCTCTTTCAACGCGCGGGTGAACAAGGTGACTGTTTTCGCCATGAACAGGGCCGCCGGCACGCCTTTATCTGATACGTCACCGATGATGAAACGCAGTGAATCCTCCCATACCTGGTAATAGTACAGGTCGCCACCGACAGTTTTTGCCGGTTTCATCAGAGCGTGTAGCTGAAAACGTTCATCGACGATGTCGGCAGTACCAGCGCCGGGTATCATCGACATCTGTATGTCTCTGGCAATCTGTATCTCGCTCTCCAGCTTTTGCTGTTTTGCCGTGGTTTCCTGTAATTCGGATATATGTTTTTTTAATGACTCACGCATGGCGTTGAAGTCATTGCTTAACGCGCCGATCTCATCATTGCGAACGGCTTTCGGAAGCGGGCGGTCCAGGTTGCCGGATCCGATATCCCTGGTGCTTAAGGCAAGGTTTTTTAGTGGGGTAGTCAGGCGATGTGTTATTAACGTGGTAATGAGCAGCGTTAACAGCAGGCCGGTTATCGCGATCACTGCGGCTATGATGGTAAGGTGGCTGATCTCGCTGGTGAGGCTGTCTCTGGCAATAACGATGATGATCTTCCAGCCACTGTGGGCGGAGGTTTTTATCGCGACCCAGCAGCCATCCTCACTGATGCGGCAGGAGGGTGTGTAGAAGTACCTGGCTTCTGAAGAGGTTTTGCTGTTCAGGTATTTTTTCCAGTTTTCTGAATCTATCGCCAGTGAGCTCAGAGGTTTCAGGTGTAGAGATCTGTCGGGATGAGCGATGATGGTATCGTTTTTCGACACGATAAAACCATATCCTGACTTGCCGATTTTAGAGTTCTTTATCACCTCATCGAGCCAGCTGAGCTGGATGTCAGCTGTTGCGACGCCGGCAAATGTTTTCCCGTCTTCAAGATGAACAGGCGTGGAATAGGTGACCATATGTACATCACCACCGCCTGTATCAACGTAGGGTTCTGACCATGTACTGCGATTACCTGTTTTGGTGTCTTTGTACCAGGGCCAGTTCTTATACTGATAAGTTTCATCACTTAGATCTTTGTAGGCGATGGTCTTATCCTTTTTATAAAAATAGGGCGAAAAATCACCCGTTGTTTTATTTAAAACGCCTGGTTCCAGGGCAACGGCCATGCCAAATATTTCGCTATTGGTTTTTACAAAAGCTTCAAGTATCTGCCTGATATGTTCTTCAGTAATATCCGGTGAAGGAATGATGGCGGCTAATGAATCAGCGTTGCTCGAGACAGCGTGCAGAACGGTTTCGATATCCTGAACTGTTGATGTGGTCGTTTTAATCGCTAGTTGTTCCACATACTTCTCGAGTAGATCTCGCGACATATGATGGTTATAGGCTAGTACAGTAATCGTGATGAGTGAGACAAAGGCAATGATCCACAGACTGAGGCGTGAAGAGAGACTTTGAAATCGTCTGTTTTCAGGTGAGTGGTTAGTTGCAATTTTATTCATTAATTAGCGATATAGTCTTTATCTATAGATGATGCACGTATTAAAAGTGATATTCAATATTAAATTGTATTCCTGTATTCCGTGTTTCGCTTTTAGGCTCTGTTACCAATACATTTGGTGAACCGCCCGTGGTTAGTTTGCTGTTGCTCCGCCCAAAATCCCAGCCTTCAGCAAATAATGATATGCCATAGTGAATATTATTTGTGCTTATTCTTTTCCAGTTCAGGTTTAAACGTGCACCAGTGCCATCACCTAAATTCAGTGTTGTTGAGCCTAGGTCTACTCTTGAAAGATCCACATCAAGAGTTCCGTTCCTGGTTAAAAGATAAGCGATATCTACATTAAAAACATTATGTTGATCAATGAAGATGTCTGAATTTAAGCCTATTGAGTATTCGAGCCATCTATAAGTTTCGTCAATACCGCTAACCGTATTGGTATCTTTGATGTCTCTGTTCCATTGGTGTAATTGTGCACCGACATATAGATGTGTTTTTTTATAAATGGCTGTATTTACCTGACCTCCAAAACGAAAGAGATCTGTGCCGGTGGTTGTTGAATGAGGAATGCCGGACTGAGTTTGACCATCATAATCGACGGTGCCTGAATAATATGAAGTATATGCATCGACTGACCAGTCGGGTGTTATAGCGTGACTCAGTCTGAATGCTAATCCAGGCAGCCAGCCGAGCTCGCGATCCAGAACTTCATCGGTCGTGCTGAATTCGGTGTAATCAAAATGCAGCAATGCTGGTGACAATGTTAATCGTGTTTCTGTAACAGGTCCCGCTGCAGCCAGCATTGCGTTGCACAGTAAGATTACAAATAGCAGGATTGTTTTTTTCATAAAAAAATAACGGGGCTTACGCCCCGTTATGATCTTGTTAATAATGATTTGCTGGTATTAGTAATAACATGGAGCCGCTGCATTAACAATTTCACCATTGGCTTTAATGGTCATGGTGCCATCACCGTTATAGATACCTTCTGCTGTGGTACCGCTTGCGCCAGTAATAAGGATATGACCACTTTCCGGGCAAGAAGAGTAACCGCCACTGCTTTCAACAATTGGCGCATTCAGCGATATCAGAAATCCACCGCCACTGGTCCCACTGGCGACAAAGTCAATCGCAAACGTTGCCCTGCTAAGGGTGTAAGTTTCACTGCCAAATACAAGGTCATTTCCGGTTTCGGCAAAGTCTATTCCGGTAAAGCTGAACTTGAAGCTATCAGTGACACCTGTTCTTTCCATGCTCAATGAGCCGGCTAAAGTATCGCTGTAATTGCCAGTTTCCTCGTTCCAGCTTTCCACCCACGTGATATTACCGTTTATGACAAAGCCAAAACCGTCATCGCAGTTAACCAGGGTGACATTGCCGCTGTCAGTGAAACTTGGATAGGTTCCGCCTTCGTCACC
>JADFWE010000409.1 GCA_015222915.1 Pseudomonadota bacterium
AATACCACACGATTCTATCTGACCGGCACTTTCGACCGGACTGTAATCAACTATCAAATAGTCAAAAAAAACCCTGCAGAGCAGGGCTTTCATGAGGTTTTGAGCCATGAAGGCTCTGTAATGGACTAGTTGACGTCGTCGCCGACATCCATATTTTTCATCTGATCAGGCAGATCCTGCACATTATCCTGCATCTGGTCACCCATATCGACCGGGTTCGGCATGGTCACTTCCGGTGCGTTCCAGCCACCTGGCATCTCACCCATACGGCTAGGCGAATTGATCATGTCGTCCCAGCTGTTCTCCCAGTTATCCTTACTCGGGTTCATCCATGTGCTCGGGCCGCTTCTTCCCCAGAATTTATTACTGTTCCAGCGATTGCCTCCCCAGCTATTATTATTGCGAGAGGGACGACGATACTGGTTATAACCCGGCATATTGTAAGCCGAAGCGCCTCTATCAGGGCCGTAATTGGGACGCGGGCCATAATATCCGCTACGGGGTGCTGGTGGCACCTGTCGGACGGGAGGCCGGGCGGGTGCCGATGCTGATGTATTAGGCGGCTGATTATACCGGCTGGCATAAGGCCCGGCTGGCGGCGGTGGAATATTGCCTCTGTTCATATTCTGCTGACCGTCATAGGGATTAGCCTGACGCATCTGAGATGGCTGCTGAGGGTAGGGCTGCCTGTATACAGGCCGTGCATAGCCCTGGGGCCGGGACTGCGGCTGGCCATTGTATGCAGACCAGTTCGGTGCCTGCCAGTAAGCATTAGCAGGCTGATTAGGCGCATCGGCCTGTGATGTCATGGTCGCTGCAGCTAAAACCACAGCGGTAAAACCGGTAGAAATTTGTTTAAGGCTCATTATTCTCGACACTCCGAATATGCTTTAGATTATTTTTCAGGGGATGTGGTTCATTTAATCAATACTGATGATTAAACATAAGGCCTATGATATCGCCGTATTATGCTGAGTACCAGATAAAATCCAAATATTATTCAGCTGCTTGAAATCTGTAGCCTGATGGGCAGCCTGAAGTACAGCCTGGAAGGTACAGGCTGAAAGGTCTGAAGACGATACTTACCGGCCCTGCAGCGCCAGAGGATTGCAATTTTTTAAGGTTACTTTGCCCTGCAATAAATTGCCACGGGAGTATTCCCTGAAATGACAGTCGCCTGTCCTGGGATCGTAGTTCTCGATCCATAGATTATCACCCTTCCAGGTAGCGGTGATATGTCGTTCGCCATCGGGCACCGAGATACTCATCTGCCCGCCGTAATGCTTGACGAATATCTGCTGAAAATGGAAGTAGTAGGCGATGAAACCGACAAGGAATATAGAAAGAGCAACAATCGATGCAACTTTCCATTCTTCATTATTATGGCCAAGCACGTACAACACTGCCAGAATTAAAACGATGACTAAAAGCCAGTAGAGATAGGTGATCATATTTTTGTTCTCAGTTATTGATTTTCGTGGTTATTGTTTTTCGTGTTGTTAAGGATGCCAGAAAAAACCCTGCAGCAGATACTAAACGTTTTTTAACGATTATAAAATGTCCGTCAAACCGTGATCATTGTGTCCCGGAATCATGGTGCCAGTGATCACGGTGCAAGGCGCGTTGCACCGAGCTGCATGCCGAGCGGCCCGCGCGGAACTGAAAAACTGAAGACCTCGCCGTTTCGATACACGCTGATGGAGACATATTCTCCAAGCTCGCCCTGAGAGGTCGCATCTTTAAGTTCCTGCCAGCTGAACATACGCTGACCGTCATAGCTCAATACCACATCACCGCGTTTGATGCCGGCCAACTCGGCAGCCGAACCAAGCATCACCGATGATATACGGATACGGTTATTCTGTTTGCTGTCATACAGGTACTTATCATAGCGATCATCACCCAGCTCTTCTCGTAGAGTGGTGTCCTGCAGGTTGATCTGTTCCAGCTCATCATAGTAACGCTGACTGTCGAAATAGTTTTCCCGTTTGGCATGATCCTGCAGCTGCAGCCGCTTCAGATCGATGGCATTCTTTCGCCTGACGATATCCTCTGCCGTCGCCGGATCGATACCGCCTCTGACCAGGTTATCAACGTTGTACAAACGCTGATTGAGCATCGACGAGAAGCGGTTACGGTTAGTGCCTGATCGATTTTTTATTGCAGGATCGTTACCGGTTTCAGCGACAGAATCACTGAGCCTCTGTAACAGTTGCTCTATATCCTGCAGCTGATCCTTGATACCAGCAACCTCCATTTCAAGTGACTGGATACGCAGCGGCTCATTCTTCGTATTGTCTTCTCCGACAGCGAACGGATTAGGGTAGCGGCTACCGAGGCCCTCATCGATTGAGTTTTCCTGTATGTCAGCCTGATCCGACGATTGCAGATCATCATACGCAGGTGGGGCAAACATGAAATAACCCAGCACCATTCCAGTGAGCAGCAGAGCTGAGACATAGAGCAGTGTATTCTTTTGCATCGCAGCTTATTCGCTATGATGTTTCGCTGAAGGCTGACGGCGTTTACCGATATTCTTTTTATCCCTGACCCGGTTCTTGGAACGGTTTTTCACTTTTTTGACCGTCTTTTTTTCACTGGCTTTCTTGCGTTTTTTGCCGAAAGCCTTACCCGATGATTTCTGATTTTCCGGGCCTTTATATCTAGCTGGCAGAGCGCCGATCTTACGCAACGGACATTTTATGTCGAGGAAGTGCTCGATGCTGATCATGTTATTCCATTCATTGGCATCGACCAGGGTTATGGCGCTGCCTGTCTCGGTCATACGGCCGGTACGGCCGATACGGTGCATATAGTCCTCGCCGTTATGTGGCACATCAAAATTGATCACCAGGTCAAGGTCACTGATATCCAGTCCGCGTGCGGCCACATCGGTGGCGATGATGATGTTGATCTCGCCGGTGCGAAATTTTCGCAGCTGCTGGTTGCGTTTATCCTGATCGACATCGCCATGGATAAAAGCCGATGTTATATTTTCGGACTGCAGCCAGCCGCAGATGACATTGACGGTTTCCTTCTTATTGGCAAACACCATGGCCTTACTATATTTCTCATTTTCCAGCAGGTATTTGCACAGCTTCAGTTTATGCGCACGGTCATCGGACAATATTTTCTGCTGGGTGATATTCCGGTTATCTTCTCGCGTGCTGTCGACCATCAGAACTTCGGCGTCATACAGGATAGCGTCGGTCAGCAACGCAAATTTGTTCTGGTTATAGCTGGCCGAGTACAATACCGTCTGGCATTCTTCATTGCAGTGGGTGGCGATGCTGATCACCTCGTCGCTGAAACCCATAGCCAGCATACGGTCCGCCTCATCCAGCACCAGTATATTGATCGACTCAAGATCGATGACTTCACGCTTCACATGCTCGAGCAGGCGCCCCGGTGTGGCGATGATGATCTCGGGGAATGTCTGCAATGCTTTGATCTGGTGCTTCGGGTCTTCACCGCCGATAATCACCGCAGCGTGGATATCGGTAAACTTTGCCAGCAGGCTGCACTGTTTATTGATCTGACGGCACAGCTCGCGGGTAGGGGCGAGGATCAGCGCCTGTGATACCGTCTGCGGGTTATCGAGAATCTGCTGAAGCATCGGCAGAAGATAGGCAAGCGTCTTACCGCTGCCGGTCTTTGCGTTGACGATCAGGTCCTTACCGTGCAGCGCCTGCGGAATCGCACTGGCCTGGACTTCTGTCATCATGTCGAATCCAAGGGATTCGACAGCCTCGAATAGCGGCTCATCGAGTAACAGCTCGGCAAACGGCAGCTCTGAAAATAGTTGTTCAGAAGTTGGTATATGTGAAATCAATGCGATACCTGTGATACAGTAATATTTAAAGGCTAATTATAAGCGAAATAGCCATAGACGATACAGTAAAGGAACCACTGATTAAGTCATGAATCGGTATCTTGCGCTCAAACTATCCCGCTTCCGCGTTGTGAAACTTCGCAATAGCCCAGCTATTACGTGCGTTCCACGCCTTGAAACAGAATAGTTTAAGCAACAATCTACTCGACCCAGACGTAATCAGTGGTTCCATAAGCGAAGAGAGTAAGGTTTTACCATGAAGTTAACAAAAAGACGTCAGTTTTTATCCATGCTGGGACTCGGTAGTATTTCACTGGGTGCCGGACTGTCACCGAAAGCCGCACAGGCACATCATACCGATACCCATTTCGAAAATGAATCAACACATAAGCTGGTCTACCAGTGTAATAAGGCAGACCATGAATATATTGAGCATCTTCTTTTTTCCTGCGGTGAGATGTTACGTAAATACGGTGATGATATCGAACTGGTGATCGCCGCCTACGGCCCGGGTCTGAACCTGCTTGCAAAACGTCCGAAGCGCGGTATTTCAAAAGAACATCAGCAACGCGCAAGATCACTGGCTGAATACGGTGTTCGCCTACAGGCCTGCGGCAATACCATGAAGAGCATGCGCTGGGAGGAAAAGGATATCTTCGATCAAGCCGTCATCGTACCCATCGGCGTCGATGGCATCATGCTGCTGCAGGAAAAGGGGTTTAGCTACATTGCCATGTAGCGGGGTGCAGTGAATGACTCAGAACGGCTAGAAGCGGACCTTTAAAGACTAAAAGCTTAAGTCCGCGAATAACGCAAAAGACGCGAAAAAAGCAAAATCTTGT
>JADFWE010000410.1 GCA_015222915.1 Pseudomonadota bacterium
AGGCTGTCGGGCAGTGCCCGACCTACGCTGTTACATGTTAATAATGTTTTTATCTTTGCGTCCTCTGCGCCTTTGCGAGAGACATTTTTTATACTCTGTGTATGTCCGCTTCTGGCCGTAAACAGACATAAGTCAGTGATAGTTTATTCAGTAATTTAAGGTAACAAGTATTTAATACAGGCAGGGTAGTATGCAAAACGAAGATTTCGTCAATGGTTTAATGGCGTTTATCGCGAGTTCGCCGACGCCGTTCCACGCGGTCAGGACGATGGCTGATATTCTGGAATTGCACGGTTATAAGCAGCTGCAGGAAACTGATGAGTGGCAGCTGCATGATAGAGAACCTTCCGGTGAACGTTTTTATGTTACCCGTAATGATTCGTCCATTATTGCTTTCCAGCTGAATCAGTCTCTGGTCGAAAACGGTCTCTGCATGGTCGGTGCGCATACCGACAGCCCCTGCTTAAAAGTTAAGCCGAACCCTGAGATCATTAATAATCAATACCTGCAGTTAGGGGTCGAGGTTTACGGCGGGGTGTTACTTAATCCCTGGTTCGATCGTGACCTGTCGCTGGCAGGCCGTGTCAGTTACCTGAATGAGAGCGGCAGTATCGAACATCAGCTGATCGATTTTAAAAAGGCCATTGCCAGCATCCCCAGTCTCGCAATCCACCTGGACCGGGAGGCAAACGACAAGCACACGGTCGACAAGCAGAAACATCTGCCACCGATTTTGATGAAACTGCCTGACAGTGATATCGAACAATCGGCTGACTTCAAAGCGTTGCTGTTAAAGATTTTAAATGCGAATGAAGATACCGCACAGTGCAAAGCGACCAGGGTGCTGGATTATGAGCTGAGTTTCTATGATGTGCAGCCGCCATCGGTCATCGGTCTGCATGATGATTTTATCGCCAGTGCACGTCTGGATAACCTGCTGAGCTGCTATACCGGGCTGATGGCGTTGATCGAGAATGAGGGCAAGCAAAATGCGCTGCTGGTGTGTAACGATCATGAGGAAGTCGGCAGTATGTCGGCTGTTGGTGCGCAGGGGCCTTTCCTTAAATCGGTGCTGGAGCGACTGTCTGGCAGCGACGAGAGCACTACCCGCATGTTGGCAAACAGTGTTCTGATCTCTGCTGACAACGCGCATGGGGTGCACCCGAATTTTGCTGATAAACACGATGCGAATCACGGGCCTTTGATCAACAGCGGCCCGGTGATAAAGGTGAACGCCAACCAGCGTTATGCCAGCAACAGTGAGACTGGCGCACTGTTCAAACATCTGTGTGATCTGGCAGATGTGCCGGTACAAAGTTTTGTGGTACGTTCCGACATGGCCTGTGGCAGTACTATCGGGCCGATCACCGCGAGTGAGCTGGGGGTCAAAACGGTCGATGTCGGTGTGCCGACCTTTGCCATGCATTCGATCCGTGAACTGGCCGGTCGCTGGGATGCTTTTTACCTGTATCGCGTGTTAAAACAGCTATTTATGTGAGTTTAAGCTGATCCTGATGAAACGCCTGTATCGGTATTTTATCTTGACAAAAAAGTGTAAATGATTATTGTTATAGGTTCCCCCTGTGTGAAAGGGGGCTCCCGATATTAATCGTTGTTAATGTTGTTGTTGTTTCAGGTTGTTATTCATAGCGTTAGACCCGTTTGAGCCGGCCATTGATGGTTGGCTTTTTTTTGTGTTTGCGTCAAGCGCAGCGCATATAAATACAGATAACCCCAATTATTCCTATTTATAAGGAATTCAGCATAATAAGGTTATATACTTACTACTTGTTGAATAAATTATCATAAGTCTTTGAAACCAAAAGAATGAAAAAAATAAAGAAGTCTCACAAACTTGATTCTGTCTGTTACGACATCCGTGGGCCGGTGCATCGCGAAGCCCGTCGTCTGGAGGAAGAAGGCCATAAGATCCTCAAGCTGAATATCGGTGATCCTGCGCCTTTTGGTTTCGACGCACCCGAAGAGATCGTACAGGATATGATCTACAACGTGCCTGTGTCGCAAGGTTACAGTGATTCAAGAGGGCTGTTTTCTGGACGAAAAGCGGTGATGCAGTACTGCCAGCAGAAGGGCATCCGCAATGTTGATATCGATGATGTCTACCTGGGCAACGGTGCCAGTGAGCTTATCGTTATGTCGATGCAGGCGCTGATCAACAACGATGATGAGGTCCTGATTCCGGCACCGGATTACCCGCTGTGGACTGCAGCAGTGAGCCTGTCTGGTGGCAATCCGGTACATTATATGTGCGATGAGGAGTCTGACTGGTATCCTGATATCGAGGATATCAAGGCAAAGATCAGCGATAGAACACGGGGCATCGTTATCATTAACCCGAACAACCCCACCGGTGCAGTGTATCCGAAAGAAATACTGGAAAGCATCCTCGAACTGGCCAGACAACACAATCTCATCATCTTCTCTGACGAGATCTATGACAAGATCCTTTATGATGACGCCAAACATTACTCCACTGCTTCGCTGAGCGATGACGTTTTCTGCATTACTTATAATGGTCTGTCAAAAGCTTACCGGGTAGCAGGGTTTCGTGCCGGCTGGATGGTGATCAGTGGTAACAAGAGCCACGCCTCGGATTATATCGAAGGCATCGAACTGCTGGCCTCGATGCGTCTGTGTTCCAATGTGCCGGGACAGCATGCTATCCAGACCGCTCTGGGTGGTTACCAGAGCATCAATGAATTAATCACGCCCGACGGCCGCCTGTGCCTGCAGCGTAACCTGGCGCATGAGATGCTGAACGATATCCCCGGTATCAGCTGCGTCAAACCGCGCGGCGCGATGTACATCTTTGCGAAGATGGATCAGAGCCGATTTAATATCAGTAATGATGAGCGGATGGTGCTGGACCTGTTGACGCAGGAAAAGATCCTTATCGTACATGGCACTGCTTTCAACTGGCCACAGCCGGATCACTTCCGGGTGGTGTTCCTGCCGCATGTCGATGAACTGCGTAAGGCCATGAACTCGATCACAAAGTTTTTCTCCAGCTATAAACAGTGATTCCTGACAACGATTTTCAGGATGGTGTATCTGCCGCTGAAGGCTCGCCACAGGCGGCGTCTCTCTCTCAAGTCGTGCAGAAGATCCGACGATGTGCTGAAGCAGCGGGTCGAGACGTAGAGAACATTCAGCTGATCGCTGTTTCTAAAACACGAAGCCTGGCAGAAGTGAAAATGGTCGCGGCTCTGGGCCAGAAACACTTTGGTGAAAACACCATACAGGATGCGATGACAAAGATTCCTGAGATGGCTGACAACTCCCTGCAGTGGCATTTTATCGGCCATCTGCAATCTAAAAAGGCAGGGAAGCTGCCGGGTTATTTCCAGTGGATACATTCCGTCGATAGCCTCAAACTGGCACAGAAGCTGTCAACTGCCATGATAAACCACAGTAAAAGTTCTGTGCTCAATTGCCTGATACAGGTAAATATCAGTGCAGAACCGAGCAAATCCGGTCTTTTGCTTGCAGAAGTAAAACATTTTCTACAGCAATTGATCGAGCTGGATCTGCCTTGCCTGAAGTGGCGGGGGTTGATGACCATCGGGGTAAAAGGTGACGAGCAGCAGACCCGTGATGCTTTTGCCCGTTTGCGTGAATTGCAGCAGGAATGTCGTGCAGAATTTTCACTGGATGACTTTGACCAGTTATCGATGGGGATGAGCGGTGATTATTGCCTGGCGATAGAGGCGGGTGCAACCATGGTCAGGATAGGAACATCTATTTTCGGTGCAAGAGAATAGTAGACATCTGCGGTTCAAAAAAGATTAAACGCCAACGCCCGTTTGTGACACAAAAGAGACGTTGGCCGTTATTCGTTGCTCGTCGTTCGTTAGCAGTCAAAAGCAAAAACAATTATTCTCGCAGAGACGCAGAGACGCCAGGGAAAAGCTTTGATTGGTTGGTGTCATCCTGAGCGAAGCATAGCGTAGCCGAAGGATCTTATTATATCTGCAGTGACCTGGATCCTTCGACTCCACTGCGTTACGCTCAGGATGACATCAAATATTTTTGTTTGTATCTTTGCGTCTTTGCGGCTTTGCGCGAGAAATTTTGTTTTTGCTTAATGTCCGCTTCTAGCCGTTAACAGA
>JADFWE010000411.1 GCA_015222915.1 Pseudomonadota bacterium
CTAGTTACCACACCATAAAACAGATCGGCGGTCACATGAGCGGCACTGCTAACGGACATGGCACCACCCTTCGCGTTCACGGTATCCCGGCATTTCAGGCCGGTGAAAAATATGTGGTCTTCCTGCCCGAGCGCTCTGCGCTGGGTTTCAGCAGCCCGCTGGGTCTGCACCAGGGCAGCTTCTCTGTTCGTACGATAGATAATCAACAGGTCGTTAACAACGCTGGCATGGCAGAACCGGCAGCTTCCGGAACGAACAGCCAGCAACTTCCTCTCGCTGTCGATATCGAGAAGCCATCTCAGTCATACCTGTCTGACTTCATCAACACCGTACGCGCCTATAACGCACAGTAATCATTATGTTTAATCTCTGTAAATCACGCCCTGGCGCTGTATTTTTTGCTGCCATCTCCTGCTTGCTACTGCCGCTACACTCAGCTCTTGCCGGCGGTCCGCTGATCATCGGTGGTAACGATAAAATAACCCCGATCACCTACCAGAACCCGGATATCGTCCTGAATGTCGAAACTGGCCCCCTCGGTACGCTGAGTAATGCCGACGCCAATGCTATGCTGCAGGAAGCTTTCGACCTATGGAACAAAGTAAGCACTACGTTGATTAATCTGCGCATCGATACCACAAAAATCACGGAAGACATCAACCTCAGTAACTACGACTCGTACATACCCAATAAAGACCAGACTATTTTCAATGCAAACGATGGCCTGAACCCTGTCGTTTATGATAACAACGGTGAGATCATCGACCTGTTGCTCGGCATCGGACAGAGTGAGAACACCATCGGGTTAGCAGCATCGGTATTCACCGACCAGAGCGATTATTTTCTGGAAGGTTACATCATCATAAACGGTAAAGATCTGAAACAGTCTGATACGATTGTAAAACTAACGATCAGCCATGAGATAGGACATTTCTTCGGCCTCGATCACTCGCAGCTCAATATCGATAATCAGGAAAGTTTTTTTGGCATCCCCGCACTGTGCAGAACATCGTCTCCCAACGAATACCCGATCATGTACCCTTACATCTGCCGTGACACCGTCAGCCTGCACGGCGACGATGTCAGCGCTGTTTCTGCACTTTACCCGGATACCAGTATCAACAGTGAATTTGGCATCCTGCAAGGGCACTTTGTTGATACCGGTGGCTGGGCAATCCTCGGTGCTAACCTCTGGCTTGAAGATACCGCAACAGGCGAAGCCTTCAGTATCGTTTCTGATTACCTGCGACAGTGCACCGGTTATTACAAGATTTACCTGCCCGCTGGAAAATATACTTTGCATGCAAACTCTATCAACACGATCTTTTACGGCGGCTCGGGTGTCGGACCCTATGCTGAAGATTCCTTCAGCCAGTCATTCCTTGCTCCGCACCCCATCAAACAGGTAACGCTTCAGGATGGCGATACCGGAAACCCGCTGGTAATCGATATATCAACCAACCTGACCACCGAGGTCAACTTTGATCTGGATGGGAAAGAGGTGAATACAGACATCCTTAAAAAATCGCTCAGCTGTTTCAGCAGCGAAAGCGCTAGCGATAGCAGCGGCACGAGCGCGCCTGTCACCCTGTTTCTGTTAGTGTCCATTCTGCTTGCCGGGCGTATGCGGAGAACTTTTATCCTGTAGGTGAAAGCGACAGAGCGACACCTGGGGGCGGCACCGGCCTAATCCGCTGCTGTCAGCCAGTCAGGATTTTTTATAAAGGCCAAAAATTCCTCATTGACCATCGGCTTGCTGATATAGAACCCCTGCAAGGTCTCGACGCCGCGCTGCTCCAGGAACTCGAACTGCTCCCTGGTCTCAACGCCTTCACCGATGATATCTAACTTCAGGCTGTGCGCCATCGAGATAATGGCATCACACAGGGCGGTGTCATTGCGCTCACCGCCGATATCCGAGATAAAGGCTTTATCGATCTTTAACACATCAAACGGAAAACGCCGCAGGTAGCTCAGGGAAGAATAGCCGGTGCCGAAGTCGTCGATCGACAGGCGCACGTCCATCTGTTTAAACTGGTCGAGTATACCTGCCACATGCGGTACATCTTTCATCAGCAGGCGCTCGGTGATCTCCAGCTCCAGGCTGGAACCGGGCAGTTCGTGCTGCTCAAGAAAGCCTGAAATCTTTTTAACGATATCCTTGCCTCTGAACTGGCGGCTGGATAGATTGATCGCGATATAATAATCCCTGTAAGCCTCATCGGAACGCCAGCCTTTTACATCGGTGAGTGCAGTATTCAACACCCAGTCACCGATATCGACGATCAGACCGCTCTCCTCTGCCAGCGGGATAAACACTTCCGGCGGGATCTCGCCGAAATCTTCATCCTGCCAGCGCAGCAACGCCTCGGCACCGACCACCTGTTTCGTCCGGGTATCCAGCAAGGCCTGATACTTCAGATAAAAATCGCCGTTATTCAGTGCATGGCGTAATTTTTTATCGATCTCGACCCGTTGCATCAATTTGTCACCCATCTCAGGGGTGAACATCTGATAGGTGTTACGGCCTTTTCGTTTACTGCGGTACATCGCAGTATCCGCATTCTTCAACAGTTTAAACGGCACATC
>JADFWE010000412.1 GCA_015222915.1 Pseudomonadota bacterium
CTCTCTTCGACGAATGCCCAGGCACCATGGAAGTGCTTACCGACTTCCGCCAGACCATCGTGATGTTCAGCAATATAAACCGCACTGCCAAAATAATCACCGAACAGCATATCACCGATAGTAAAGCCGCCAATAAATACAGATGGGATCGCCAGCATGATCAAAGGAACGGTAACTACCCAGGGTGGTTCGTGTAAATGTTCCTTTGTGTGCTGATCCATACGCTCTTCACCATGGAACACCAGGAAGAACATACGGAATGAATAAAACGCTGTGATGAAGACACCAGACAATACTGCCAGATAAGCAAACTCATGGCCGAGAATGTTTGAATGATGAACCGCTTCGATGATGCCGTCCTTAGAGAAGAAACCCGACATACCAGGGAAACCGATCAAGGCCAGGGAACCGACTAACGAGGTCCAGTAAGTAATCGGCAGATATTTTTTCAGACCACCCATCTTACGGATGTCCTGTTCGTGGTGCATGGCAATAATGACCGAACCAGCTGCAAGGAATAATAAGGCTTTAAAGAAAGCATGCGTCATCAGGTGGAATACAGCAGCCGAATAAGCAGAGGCGCCTAAGGCAACAGTCATATAACCTAACTGTGACAGTGTCGAATACGCCACAACACGTTTGATGTCATTCTGCACAATACCGATCAACCCCATGAGGAAGGCGGTAAGCGCACCGATAACGATAATAAAACTTAATGCCGCATCAGACAGTTCAAACAATGGCGACATACGAGTCACCATGAAGATGCCAGCAGTCACCATAGTAGCAGCATGGATCAAAGCAGAGATCGGCGTAGGGCCTTCCATAGAATCCGGTAGCCAGACATGTAGTGGCATCTGCGCAGACTTACCCATAGCGCCGATAAACAGCAGGATACAGATCACACTGATGACGTTCCACTCAGTACCAGAAAAAATGCTCATGGTCTGCTGTGACATCTCATCCGCCCTGGAGAACACTTCGTAGTAATCCAGGCTGCCAGAATACATAACAACCGCTGCGATACCCAGGATAAAACCGAAGTCACCGACACGGTTAACCAGAAATGCTTTCAGGTTTGCATAAACTGCCGTCGGACGGACGGACCAGAAACCGATCAACAGGTATGAGACCAGACCCACGGCTTCCCAGCCGAAGAACAGCTGCATGAAGTTGTTAGACATCACCAGCATCAGCATAGAGAAAGTAAACAGCGAGATATAACTGAAGAAACGCTGGTAAGAATTGGTACCGGCAAGGCTTTCTTTGGGCCAGTTGTGCAGATCATCTTCCATATAACCGATGGTGTAAACATGCACCATCAGCGAAACACCTGTGACTACCGACATCATCATCACGGTCAGGTTGTCGATCAGAAAACCTACTTCAAAGCGGATACCGTCAGACACCATCCATTCATAAACAGATTGGTTATAAGCTGGCGCACCATCAAATACATGATGGCTAAGCGCGATGAGTGACAGAATAAATGAAGTACCAACACCCAGGATGGTAACCGTGTGCGCGCCTTTACGGCCGATCTGGTTAGCAAAGAAACCAGCAACGATGGCACCAAAAAGTGAAGCAAGTGGAATGGCAAGATACAATGTACTCATCAGTTTATCCTTCCCCTTTAACCTTTAAGGGCGTCGAGGTCTTCGACATCAATAGTTCGACGACTGCGGAACAGGGTTACAAGTATCGCCAGACCAATCGCCGCTTCAGCCGCTGCAACCGTCAAGATAAAGAACACAAATACCTGGCCAGCTGAATCATTTAGATAATGCGAGAAGGCGATAAAATTGATATTGGCTGCAAGCAGCATCAATTCAATGCACATCAATATCACCACGATGTTCTTTCTATTAAGAAAAATACCGGCGATACTGATAGCAAATAAGATTGCACCGAGTGTTAGATAACTGGTTAAACCGATCATTTCAGTACCTCGGCATCTGACTCGATAATTTTCAGACGATCATCACGTTTAACTCTAATCTGTTTATCTGGTGTCTGATATTTCGTTGTTGGCCGCCTGCGCAGGGTTAAAGAGATAGCTGCAATAATAGCCACTAACAGGATGATGGCTGCAATTTCAAAAGCCAGTACATAATCGGTGTACAGGATTTCACCCAGTGCTTCCGTATTACTGTAGTCCGCTGCATGTCTCACCGCATTATCAAGCGCTGCCGTACCCATCACGTCAGGACCGACCGGACCAACCACATAGACCATGATCGCCAGCATCAAAAAGGCGAACAAAGCACCTACCGGAAGATAGGACACAAATCCTTCACGCATCTTCGCCACATTGATATCCAGCATCATCACCACGAACAGGAACAGCACCATGACCGCACCGACATAGACCAGCACTAATGTGATCGCTAAAAATTCAGCTTCCAGCATCAACCAGATGGCAGAACAGCTGAAAAACGTCAGCACAAGAAACAATGCGGAATGCACAGGGTTTTTAGATGCCACCACACCCAGTGCAGCAGCAACCGTAACACCGGCAAATGCAAAAAATAAAAAATCAGTAATCGTCATAATTAATTCCGTATGCCGTTATCTGTTATTTGCTTTTCATTATTCATTATTAATTATTCACTATTCATTGCTTATCTAACGATATGCCGCATCCGCCTGTTTATTAGCAGCAATCTCTGCTTCGTATTTATCACCGATCTCAAGAAGTTTCTCTTTCGTCATCACCTGCTGACCATGTTCTTCGAAGTGATACTCAAATATATGCGTCTCTACGATTGAATCCACCGGACAGGCTTCCTCACAAAAACCGCAATAGATACATTTGAACAGGTCGATGTCGTAACGTGTGGTACGACGCGTACCATCTTCACGTTCTTCCGAGTCGATAGTTATCGCCAGCGCAGGACATACCGCTTCACATAGCTTGCAGGCGATACAGCGTTCTTCACCGTTGGCATAACGGCGCAAGGCATGCAATCCACGGAAACGCGGTGACATCGGTGTCTTTTCTTCCGGGTACTGAATGGTTATCTTTCTCGCAAATAAATACTTGCCGGTAACGCCCAACCCTTTTAACAACTCCCAGAAAAGGAAGCTTTTGAAAAAATGTTTTATATTTTCCATAGTATTAAACCGCCCAAGGGCCAACTTCAGCCACAACCATCACTGCTTCAACAAACAACCAGACGATAGTGACAGGAATAAACACTTTCCACCCCAGGCGCATGATCTGGTCATAACGATAACGCGGGAAGGTGGCACGGAACCAGAGGAACAA
>JADFWE010000068.1 GCA_015222915.1 Pseudomonadota bacterium
AGGCCTGTTTGATATTAAATATTGGTCTAGACGAAATATTCACGCAAGAAGATCCGGGCGTAATGATCGACCAGCAGGAAGACGAATAGGACGCTCAGATAGAAGATGGAATAAGAGAAAGTTTTCATCGCGTGCTCATCACTGTTGCCGGTGCGATAGAGTTTGACCGCGTGATAGATAAAGCCTGCCCCGAGGGCGATAGCGCCCGAGAGATAGATCAAACCTGTCATGTGGATAACGAAGGGCATCAGGGTGACAGCAAACAGCATCAGGGTATAGAGCAGGATGTGTATCTTGGTGAAGATCACGCCGTGCGTAACCGGTAGCATAGGCAGCCCTGCCCTGGCGTATTCATCTTTACGTTTGATCGCCAGTGCCCAGAAATGTGGCGGTGTCCAGATGAAGATGATGAGGAATAATAACAGCGCTTCGGTATTTACTTCGCCTGTCATCGCTGCCCAGCCGAGTACTGGCGGTGCTGCGCCGGCGGCGCCACCGAGCACGATGTTTTGTGGTGTGGTGCGTTTTAAAAACATGGTATAGATTACAGCGTAACCGATCAGTGACATCAGCGTTAATAGAGCGGTCAGCATATTGACCTGTGTTACCAGGATAAGCATCGATATAGCACCCAGTGATAGCGCGAATACCAGTGCCGATATACTGGACATTTCACCCTGTGGTAAAGGCCGGTTATGGGTGCGTTCCATCACGACATCGATACGCTGATCGACCCAGTGATTGATGGCTGCGCCTGAAGCTGCTGCCAGACCGATGCCGACAGTACCAAAGAAGAACAGATCAAGCTGGACTGTACCGTGTGTCGATAGCAGCATGCCGACGATGGCGGTAAAGATGATCAGGTATACGACTTTTGGTTTACATAATTCGTAATATTTTCTGAATGGTATGGCAGTTAAATAGAGTGTTAATTCATTCATAGGGCTATCCTGTTTGTAATGTGGCCTGCCTGTATCGGCCTGCTTCTCTCAAGTATTTATATAAGCGACTTTTGGCTACGCTGTTTTTAATCCGGCCGTGGTGTCTGTCGTTGCTGTGTTTAGTGTGTTGCCGTTCTTTTCTGTCTTTTCTGTCTTTTCTTCCGGGCTGGATATCCGTTTCGTTGTCGATATGGATGTTCGGTAATTAAGTGTTACTAGTGATAGCAGCAGTAAGGCGGCAAAAGCATTATGTGAAACCGCGATCTGTATCGGCAGCAGCAAAAGCACATTTGCGATACCCAGGCTTATCTGTATGCACAGAAAACCAGAAATAAAATAAGCGATGTTGCGTAACGTCTTATCGCTGCTTCTGATTAATACCAGTGCCAGGCTACCGATAACGAAAAACGTTAGCAGGGCACCGATACGGTGCATCAGGTGAACGGTTACACCGGCTTCGTTAGTCAATGTACCACCTTCATAGTTGATGCCGATCTCTTTGATAAAGGTAAAAGCCTCGGGGAAATCTGTCTGCGGCCACCATTGTCCCTGGCACGTCGGGAAGTCCGGGCAGTAGAGTGCTACATAATTGGTGCTGGTCCAGCCGCCGAGAAAAATCTGGACGGCGAGTATGACGAGCGCGAGCCGTGACCAGTTTCTTATATGGGAGGCAACTTCGGTTTTGGCAGAAAAAACCTGGTGGTGTTTTAATGCTGTCCATAACAGAAGGGATAAAGTCAGCAGCCCGGTGACCAGGTGCATGGTGACGATGGCCGGTTTAAGCAGCAGGGTAACCGTCCACATGCCTAACATGCCCTGAAAGATAACGAGTGCGACCAGTGCCAGCGGAAGATAGAGCTGCTGCCCTTCCCGGCCTCGATTCTTTATCGCAAGGAAGGCCATCGCCAGGATAAGTAAACCCAGGCTGCTGGCGAGATAACGGTGGAACATCTCTTTCCATGCCTTAGCGCTGTTGACTTCACTGTGCGGAAATACTTCACTGGCTTTCTGTATCTCATGAAAATCATCTGGCGCTGTTATCTGGCCATAACATCCCGGCCAGTCAGGACATCCCAGTCCGGCATCCGACAGGCGCACATAAGCCCCGACCACGATGACGATAAATGCCAGCAACAGGGCTGCGATGCTTGTTTTCGAGAATGTTCTATTCATGTTTCTGTGAGCGATCCTGATCAGGTATTCCCTAGCCGATCTGTGAGACATCGAGCAGGCGCATCAGATCTTTCAATATCTTTTTAGCTTCAGTCTGCGGCGGGAACGCCATCATATAATTGCCCAGTGGATCGATAAAATAGATGCCGTCTTCTACAGGTTCACCCTCTATTGAAAAGCCTGATAAAAATCTTGAGTAAAGTTCCGCAGAACCATCTGCTTTCGTGTCTGTACCTTGCGGTGGAATAACGACCGTCAGTTTTGAATATCCTTCTGATAACAGTGATCGGAAGCTGTCGATATCAGTAGTATCTGTTAACAGGAGCAGGCGGTCGACACGTTTGAAAAATTCGCCGGTAGCTTTTCTTATCTGACGCATCTTGTACAGGTTGTCCTGGCAGTCCTGCTGGCAGGAAGAGCTGCCGATCGAGACCATCAGCCATTTACCTTTTAATGATGACATCTGTAATGGCGCGTCATCGATGCGTGTCAACGTGATATCGGCGACCTGGCGCACCGGTGAAATGATGGTGCCGTGATTGCTGGTGAAGCGGCTAAAGTCGATATTGTCGCGATTGAAATAAAAATAAAATGCAGCAAGGTTCGGCAAGGCGAATAATATGATCATCACCCATAGCGTGGTATTACTTTTTTTGCTTGTGGCCTGGTTGTCATGTGGGTCATTCATCGTCTGTTCTACTGTCATCGATCTCTCTTTTGATTAATGCTTTTTTTAATGTTCAGTCCAAAATATGTGGCGATTACGATCAATGCAAAGACATACCACTGGATAGCGTAACCGATATGCATGCCGACTTTTGCTTCATACTTTGGCCATTTCCTTACATAACCGTGCGCGTCACTCTCGTTAAGTAAGATGATTACCGGTAATATTTCTTTGCCTATACGTTCAGCATATTTTTTGCTGTCGAAATAAGGCCACACTTTATTGCTGCTATCAAGTTCACCCAGAATAAGCGCTGGTTTTGATCTTGGTGGTGCCAGTACACCCTGTACACTGATCTCCCCAGCGGGTGATTCAAGTTCAGGTATGATCTTCCTGTCACGACCGACGGGGATCCACCCCCGGTTTATCATGATGACCGGTTTTTCATCTTCTGCATCATTCAGTATGAATGGTGCCATCACATAATAACCGGCAGCGCCATCCTGTACGATATTGTCGATCAGGATGATGTTGTCCTCATCATAAAAGCCGGTAGCTTCTGTCTTAAGGAACTTTCTCCTGTCCAGGTCACCGATAGCGTCATTCAGCACAAAAGGAGGCTGCTGTACTTTGATGTCCATCTCGTCCTGTAAGGTCTGTTTCTCGATGGCCCTGTAGGTCTGCCATATGCCTAATGAGGCAAATAACGCGGTGCCTGCGATGGCCAGTATCGTACCCAGTAGCGAAAATCTGAAATAATAATCTTTTAACAGCATGTCTTTATAAAAGCATTTAGAAGATGTCTGTTATCTGCGGCTTGCTTTCTATATAATCCAGATTCATTTATCGCCGAGTACCTGTAATGATTAAAACGCTCATCGTCATTAATTTTATTCTTATCCTGATCAGTCTTGGTTCAGGTGTTTTTTTCCTTGCAAAGGATGATGCTAAAAGTACCCGTGTTGTAACGTCTCTTACGATCCGGGTCACACTCTCTATCACCCTGTTCCTTCTGTTGTTCGCCGGTTATTATTTCGGTGATCTGAAACCGCATGGCATAGGCGGTTAATGTTTCTACTTCTATCGCTGACCTTCAGGAAAAAGCATAAACAAAAAAAGCGCCCCATAAGACATGGGGCGCTTTTTTTATAGCTGTTATAACCAGTAAACGAAAACGTACAGACCTAACCATACCACGTCGACAAAATGCCAGTACCAGGCAACACCTTCAAAAGCAAAGTGATTTTCTTCGCTGAAGTGGCCTTTCGCACTGCGGATCAGTATCACGATCAGCATGACGGTACCGAGTGTTACGTGGAAACCATGAAAACCGGTGAGCATGTAGAACGTAGAGCCATAGATGCCGGAATTAAGGGTTAAGCCCAGTTCTGTATATGCATGGAAGTACTCATACGCCTGTAAGGCGATGAAGAACAAACCCAGTGCTACGGTCATGGCCAGGCCGATGACCAGCTGTGACTGACTTTCTTTTTTCAGCCCCCAGTGCGCCCATGTCAGGGTGACGCCACTGGTCAGCAGGATGATGGTGTTATACGCGGGTATGCCACCGGGACCCATGGGTTCGATTATCTGTGTGTAATTAGTGACGTCGGGCAGGTTGACCACTGGCCAGCTGTATTTAAAACCTTCCCATAAGATATTCGATGTGGCCAGGTGTCCTTCACCGCCGAGTGATGGTAGTGATATATTTCTGAAATAATACAGGCAGGCGAAGAAGGTGATAAAGAAGAAGACTTCAGAGGTGATGAACCAGAACATGCCCTGACGGAATGAGCGGTCGACACCCGAGTTGTACTTGTTCGTTAAACTCTCATCGATGACGTCACCGAACCATCCGAACAGCAGGTAGATGAGGATAGCTCCACCGATCATCGTGCTGTACGGGCCAAAACCGACACCGTTCATCCATAGCGCAAAGCCAAGGACGGTAAAGAACAGTCCGGCTACGCCGACCGCAGGCCAGCGGCTGGGTTCCGGTATGAAATAATCTTGTTCAGCGGTAGTATTCGTACTCATCATTCCCCCTTGTTCAGGATGCATTTATATTTTTAGTTATATTTTTTAATTTTTATTTGTGGCGCTTCGATACTGGAAGAAGTATGAAGTTCTGGAAGATTATTCACCTTTTTCATTCTGCTCCTGTCGGTATCCATGAAGGTGTAGGACAGTGTTATCGTCTGGAAGTCTCCATCCAGATCAGGATCGATGACGAATCGCAGCGGCATCTCTTTGCTCTCACCCGGTTCCAGCTTCTGTTTTGCAAAGCAGAAACATTCTGTCTTATTAAAATATTCTGTCGCCTGCCACGGGGTGATCCCCGGGATGGCCTGTGCGATTATCGTTTTATCAGAATTGTTTTTTGCAAAATAGCTTACCTCGTAGATCTTGCCGGGGTGGACATCGATACTGTCTACCATCGGATAAAAATCCCATGGCAGTTCGGCATTATTGGTGGCATCAAACTCGACCGTGATGGTACGGTTAAAATCGATATGACGGGTCAAAACTTCCGCTTCCTGTATGCGTCCTGTCTTGCTGCCGTTTAAACCGGTAACCGAGCACAGCATGTCATACAGCGGTACCATGGCAAAACCAAAACCGAACATACCGAGTACCAGTGCGACCATCCATCGTATGGATTTCGAGTTTTTCTGCCGGTGCTGTGCTGGCCAGGTGGTTGCCCTGGTGGCTGGATTGGTGGTTGCTGCTGAGTCATGCTTTTTTATTTATTTTCTTGATATGCGCAAGGCTTTAAACGATCTGGTCGGTTATATAAAAAAACGGCATTGAGGCGACGCACAGGGCTATCAGGGTAAGGATACCTGCAACCAGCAGATTAGACTTGCTGGCATCTTTTTCATTATGCTGAATATTTGTATCTTCGTTCATGTCTTTTACCTTATTCTGGATTCATCGTAAACGTTCCACAGTTGCTTGATACGGAACGTATACGATGAACCGGATTTATTTTACTTCCGGTGGTGTGGTATAGCTGTGGAACGGAGGTGGTGATGGTAGTGACCATTCCAGTCCCGGTGTGCCGATCTGTGCACCTTCCCATGGTTTAGCGCCCGCTTCCTTACCGCCCCTAACCGTTTGGATGATGATGTAGAGGAACAACAGGTGAGAAAGACCAAAAGCAAAAGCGCCGATACTCGAGACCTGGTTGAACTCGATGTACTGTATGTTGTAATCAACGATACGGCGAGGCATGCCGGCCAGACCTGAGAAATGTTGAGGGAAGAACGTCAGGTTGAACGACAGAGTCGTCCACCAGAAGAAGATCTTGCCCAGTTTTTCATCATACATATGCCCTGTCCATTTTGGCAGCCAGTAGAAAACACCGGCATACAGGCCAAATACAGCACCGGGGATCAATGCGTAATGGAAATGTGCGACCACGAAGTAAGTATCATGGTATTGCAGGTCGGCAGGAACCACCGCCAGCATGACGCCGGTCACACCTGCAAATGAGAACATCAGGATGATGGCGATGGCAAATAACATGGGGGTTTCAAATGTTATTGAGCCCCGCCACATGGTGAAGATGAAATTAAAGATCATCAGCCCTATCGGTATCGAGATAAGGATAGTACCGATCATAAAGTAGGTGGTTACTGCCAGTGACATACCTACGGTGTACTGGTGATGTGCCCATACGACCAGGCCCAGCGCGAACAGGAAGCCCATGAAATAGACCAGTGGTTTATAACCGAACAGTGGTTTGCGTGAGAAAGTCGGGATCACCAGACCTAATACACCGATCGATGGTAGTAACAGTACATATACTTCAGGATGACCGAAGAACCAGAACAGATGCTGGAACAGTATCGGATCACCGCCGCCGGCAGCATCGAAGAAGCTGGTGCCGAAGTGACGGTCGAACAGTAACATGGTGACGCCGCCAGCCAGTACAGGCATAACGATGATCAGCAGCAGGCCGGTGAAGAACCATGACCATACGAACAGTGGCATCTTCATCATGGTCATGCCGGGAGCACGCATGTTAAGGATCGTGGTAACGATATTGATCGATGCCATGATGGATGAGATGCCCAGCAGATGCACCGAGAAGATCAGCAGGTCCATACCCATGCCGACCTGTACGGACAGCGGCGGGTAGATGGTCCAGCCGGTATTAACCGGTACGCCTGTACCGGGGATAAACTGTACCAGTAGAGATGAGAGCAGCAGGATAGCGGCCGCCGGCAATAACCAGAAACTCATATTGTTCATGCGCGGCAGTGCCATATCCGGTGCTCCGATCATCATCGGAATCATCCAGTTGGCCATACCGGCTGCTGCCGGCATCACCATGCCGAAGATCATGATCAGCGCATGGTCGGTGACCAGGTTGTTGTACAGGTCAGGGTTTACGATCTGCAGACCGGGCATATAAAGCTCGGCGCGTATCAGCATCGCCATGGCGCCGCCGATGAACAGCATGACCAGTGCGAAGACCAGGTACATGGTGCCGATGTCTTTATGGTTGGTGCTGTATAACCAGCGTTTATAGCCGGTCGGTTTATGATCGTGGTGATGGTCTGTTTCGTGAATCACTGCATTCATTTCTCAGCTCTCCAATTATTTACGTGCAGACTTAAGGTCTGCGGGTTGAACGGCATCACCGGTGTTGTTACCCCATGCATTACGTTCATAGGTTATAACAGCAGCGAGTTCTAAATCATTTAACTGGGCAGCCCAGGCGGCCATGGCCGTACCTGCTTTACCGTTTAAGACGATATTTATATGTGCGTCGATATCACCGGTGGCGATCTTGCTGCCGACCAGTCCCGGGAACACACCGGGCATGCCGGTGCCGTTGACCTGATGGCAACCGGAACAGTTGGTGTTGTAGAGTCCTTCACCGCGTGCGTATAGTTCGTCTTTGGTCCAGGTCTTGTCAGAGGAAGCTTCTGCAGCAGCGGCTTCAGCCACCATCAGTTTTTCAGCTTTCCAGGCTTCATATTTTTCCGGGCTGACGGCTTCGACCACGATCGGCATAAAGGCATGACCGGTACCACAGATCTCGGCACACTGACCGCGGTAAGTGCCCTCTTTCTGGATATTGGTCCAGGTCTCATTGATGTAACCGGGGATAGAATCTTTCTTATAGACGATCTGGGGTACCCACCAGGCATGTAATACATCGCTGGCGGTATGCAGGAAACGGATGCGCTTGCCTGTCGGTAATACCAGCGGGTTATCGACCGCCCTCAGATAGTTATCACCTGCCTCTTCCTTAGGCAGCATGTTACTGACGATACGGATGTCGTCATCCATATATTCGTAGGTCCATTTCCACTGCGAGCCGATGACTTTAACCGTAACGTCGGCCTTCTGAGAATAATCTTCGACCTGTTGCAAAGCATCGGTAGCTGAACCGGCAATGGTTAAGTCAATGCCGAGAACAATAATCGGTACCAGCGTCCAGGACCAGGTGCCAAAAGTACTTTTATGGAAATTCTGATCGGCTTCATAACCTTTCGACTTCCTGAACTTTATAAGAACGAAAGCAACGATACCGATAACAATGACCATGATGATCGTGGCAATCTTGGTGGTCAGCATATGCAGGTCATACATCTGCTGTGTTAAGGGTGCGACGGGTTCAGGGAAGTTTAATGCGTAATCTGCGTAGGCAGTGCCGGCAAGTGTTGTTAGCAATAAAGATGCTAATACTGCCAGTATCATCTTTGACTTAGACATACTCTAAATCATCTCCTCTTTTTGGTGGATAGCAACGAATATAACCAGTTCTCTTGTTGGAACTTTATTATTCGGGTGGCCCACTGTAGGTCACCTGCAAAGCAATTCTTTATACTTTTTTATACAAAATTAGTGTTAGTTGACATATATCATGGTAAAAAAACTCAATATATAGTTCAAAACCCTCTGCTAGGCGAATCCTACCCTATGCACTGTTTTGCCGCAATCGTATTTATATGTTTTTTAGGGGGAAATCTGAAATATCAGCAAAATCGCTGCGTTTTTTTATGGTGGGCAAGTTCTGTGAATTATTTGTTGCAACCTGTCATGCGATTTGCTGTAACCTTGCGCGTTTTTATGTCAACTGCCATCATATAAATACGATTATGCAGGAGTTTTGAGTATGCAGGCTAACAATAACAACACATTATTGGTGATAGTTACCGCCGTTATCGCGTTAAGTGCAGGCGTCTGGTTCGGTTTAGATAATTACGGTGCTAAAAACGTGCCTGTTACCAAAATACAGGGCGTTATTTTATCAACTGCAAAAACCATCGATGATTTTGATTTAATCGACAATAAAAACCGTAAGTTTAAGCTGGAAAACTTGAAAAACAAATGGAGCATCATGTTTTTTGGTTATACACACTGTCCTGACGTTTGCCCGATGACCCTGACGACATTGCAACAGTTAAGCAAGCTTTTTACCCGGGAGAATCTGACGCCGCCGCAGGTAATCCTGGTGACGGTGGATCCGCAGCGTGATACGCCGGAGGTACTGGATGAGTATGTCGGTTACTTTGATAAGGACTTTGTTGCTGCTACCGGTGACCTGAGTGAGGTGCAGAAATTAGCGTCTGAGCTGGGCATCTACTTTAAAAAAGCAGCTGGTGCCAGCGGTGATGTCGATGCTGATGATTACGCGATGGATCACACGACCTCTTTTATCGTGTTCAATCCACAGGCCGAGGTTGCGGCGTATCTGAAGCAGCCTCATGAGGCGGCGAGGATTCTTGAGGACTTGAGAGTGATAGTTGGCAGTTATCAGTAGGCAGCTGGCAGTTTAAGGATTTATGAAGATTGCTGAGATAGCAAGATACTTCTATCTCTATCAACTAAGACCGTTCGGTTTCGCTTCGCTGCACTCAGGATGCCATGATGTAAAACATATCCCCTGATAAAGCAGTTGAAATTTACAGCAGTTTTTTTAAAATTTACTGCCAACTGCCAACTGCCAACTGCCAACTGCCAACTGCCAACTGCCAACTGCCAACTGCCAACTGC
>JADFWE010000069.1 GCA_015222915.1 Pseudomonadota bacterium
AATATTTCATATGTAACAACGTAGATCGGGTACTGCCCGACAGACAACAGCTAATAAAGGTACAGTGAAGGTGGGCACTGCCCGCCCTATGAAAACTAAAAGCTTTTCCTCGGCGTCTCTGCGCCTCGGCGGTGAAGTTTTTTAATCCTTGTGGATGTCGCCTATGTGCCAATGTCAGAAGTCAGGCCATGCGCCCTACTTATGCACAAAGAACACCACAGGTCGCGTACGTATCACCATCTTGCCTTCGCCATCCCTGATCTCAGCCTGCAGCTGATGTGCGCCGCGATCGACCTGCTCGACCTGTAGTGATGTACTCAAACTTTTTTTGACCACGGGTCTTTTATCCATCAACAACCAGATCGTGTGCTCCTTCTCGGTATTCAAACCGGGATTGATTTTTAACATCACCTTCACATCCTGTTCATTGCGGATGGTCTGGTTATTGATAGGAGAGACGATATCAAAATCCAGATATTTGAATTCAGCCGGTTCTTTACCAGCGGCTGCTTCGTCGTTTTCAGCACTACCCGATACTTCTTTCTTTTTCAGTGGAGCAACCACCGATATCGGTGGCGGTGTGTATTCCTCAGCATCTTCAAAAGGCGTGTCCGAGTAGACCACATTACCCTGAGCATCGATGCCACGATATAACGCTGCGTCTGCAAAACTCAGCGCTGACAGCGCGAACAGCAACAGACTGTTTAATATGGTGCGATTAAATACGGTGTTGTATAAAATGGTATTTTTCATAGCTGTAAGCATAGTCATTGATGACAGCTCTTGCAACACCATGCACCTGGCATACCGTTGAAAAACTCTCTTGCGCCACATCCTGCAAACAGGCTTATGGCAGGATATCCCTGAAACTGTCGATAGTGATGAATTGCTCGCTACGTACATCCTCACCCCGGCTGTCGGGCTGCTGAACCCCGTAACAATACTGGATACCATAGTCATGCGCGCTCTGCAGCACTTCGAGATTATCATCGATCAACAGTGTGCGCGTCTTATCGTAGGCTTCAAAGCTCTGCAGCTTTTCCCAGAAACCATCCTGCTCTTTCGCCATGCCGATCTCATGCGCGTTGATGATCTTGTCAAAATGCACATGAAGCTTCGTTTTCTCCATCTTCAGATTCAGGCTGGCCGGATGCGCATTGGTTACCAGCACCACACGTTTATGGCTTTCATTTAACCAGTGGAGAAAGGCTTCGACATCCGGACGTATCGATATCTTGTCAGCGATATCATGTTTCAGCTGTTCGATATCCAGCGATAATTCTTTCGTCCAGAAGTCCACACAATACCAGTCCAGCCTGCCGCGAACTTCACCATAGCGGCACATCAGATGCTTGTGTGCCTCGTCATGCGACATATCATGCTTCTCTGCATAACATTCAGGTACGTGGGTCAGCCAGAAATGATTATCGAAGTGCAGGTCCAGCAGCGTACCGTCCATATCCAGCAGCACGGTTTCGATATTTTCCCAGGGCATGTCGTGATTACCCGGGGTATCAGGGATTTTTTTGTCATCTGCGTCTATATTCATAATGATTATTATACAATGTCACCACTGAAAGCAGCTTA
>JADFWE010000413.1 GCA_015222915.1 Pseudomonadota bacterium
TTCTACTATTTATTTCCACGGAGAACTCGACGATGAGAAACGTACTTTTAGCCTGCGCAATGGGCTCAGCATTTATTCTGTCCGGTTGCAGCGATAGCGCTACTGATAATATTGAATCAACTATAACTCATGCCTTATTGAATGGCACTTGGGTGTCGGTCTGTGTTGCTGAAGCACCCGACTCATTTAAAGGCATCGTCAAACTTAATGATGGCATTGGATCTACGGAAGTTACTAAATATTCCGATGATATTACGTGTTCTAACAACGCCACGGCACAACCAGTAGAAACATTCACCTATGTAATAGGTGGTGATGTCACAGTTGATGGGGCTGTTGCTGGAATAACAACTGCTACAAAAGTTGATTTCACCGATACAACAGCAGGTTCATCTACAATAGGCGAGATCGACTACGACATTTTTGCAGTAAGTGGCCTCATAACTCTATACGTTGGCGATAGTGATGGCGCCAACGATGGATCGACAGATGCTCTGAGACCAACAACGCTATCACCTACTATATCGTTCACTAAACAATAGAAAATACGTTTTACATAAAAAAAGCAAAGCTTTCGCTTTGCTTTTTTTATGCCTGGGAAACAGTCAGTAGGTCAAACACGCATCATGATTTTTGTTTGTAACATTTACAGCAAAAATTTAATTTATCCCTCAACATTTCATATAAAATACGCTGAACCCTTTAGCTTTTCTCCCCTCTTATATAATGAAAAACACCATACTATTTTTCGTCGCCATCGTCATTGCCGGCAGCAGCGGATTTGCTGTACACCGTTATATGAACCAGCAGCAAGATCTGAACAACCCGGTCATCGGTCAGCAGCGTCCTGAGTTTGCCGTACCGGATCTGAACGGTGATTTCCAGAACATCAAGCAGTGGGACGGTAAACTGCTGTTTCTGAATTTCTGGGCCACCTGGTGCTACCCCTGCAAACAGGAGATTCCAACATTTATGGAATTACAGCGTGCCTACGGCGACCAGGGATTTCAGATCGTCGGTCTCGCCATCGATGACATCGACGCGGTAAAAGAATATGTCGAAGAGATCGGCCTGAATTATCCGACCATGGTGGCAGAACAGGCAGGAATCGAGCTGGCGAAACGTTATGGCAACCCTAAAGGCCTGCTTCCATACACGGTTGTCATCGATCGTGACGGCGAAATTAGCAGCACAATCAAGGGAGAACTCAGCAAGAAACGGGCAGAAGAAATACTGGCAGAACACGGCATCAAATTGCAATCTATGTAGTTGGCGTGATATTTGGCGAATTTCGCTACAAATTCGACGAAATTAGTAGACAGTTAGCCTGTTTTTATGCAGAATTGCAGTTGGATTTCAATAATTGCCTGAACACATACGTCTAACAACGGTTATAAATAATAAAATGCCTGATCTGCTTGTTATCAATGGCCCCAATCTGAACCTGTTAGGCACTCGTGAACCTGAACATTATGGCTCAGATACGCTAGCCAGCATCAACGATAAACTGTCTAAGATAGCTGAAGACCACGACCTCAGCATCAGCAGCGTACAGAGCAATGCAGAAGCCGAGCTGATCGATGCCGTGCATGACGCGGTAAAAAACAAGGTTCGTTTCATCATCATTAACCCTGCTGCCTTCACCCATACCAGCGTTGCCTTACGTGACGCTCTGAGCGGCGTCGATATCCCGTTTATCGAAATCCACTTATCCAATGTTCACGCCCGCGAAGCGTTTCGTGAACATTCTTATTTTTCGGATATTGCTGTCGGCGTTATCTCCGGCCTTGGCGCACAGGGTTACGAATTGGCATTACAGGCAGCTATATCTCAACTAACTAAAAATTAGCTACAACCGGGTTAACTCCCCCAAAGGTATCACTCATGGATATTCGCAAAGTAAAAAAATTAATCGAGCTGCTGGAAGAATCTGGTATCGCTGAGATCGAGATCAACGAAGGTGAAGAATCAGTACGTATCTCGCGTTACTCACCCCATGCTGCACCGGTACAACAACTTGCTGCACCTGTCGCTGCGCCGGCGCCAGTAGCGGCACCTGCTGCTGAGAGCGAAGCTGAAGAATGCGCGATCAGCGGTCACACGGTCAACGCACCGATGGTCGGCACTTTTTATACTGCGGCTTCCCCCGGTGCACCTGATTTCGTAAAAGTCGGTGACAGCGTCAGCGAAGGCGACACTGTCTGCATCATCGAAGCCATGAAGATCCTTAATCAGATCGAAGCCGATAAATCCGGCGTGGTCAAAGCCATCCTGGTCGATAACGCTCAACCTGTTGAGTTCGGACAACCGTTAGTCATCATCGAATAGGCGCTATCTCATGTTATCCAAAGTTGTTATCGCCAATCGCGGCGAAATTGCATTACGTATCCTGCGCGCCTGCCGCGAGCTGGGCGTCAAGACTGTTGCCGTTCACTCTGAAGCAGACCGCGACCTGAAACACGTTCGTCTTGCTGATGAATCTGTCTGCATCGGCCCGGCACCATCTGACCAGAGTTATTTAAATGTACCCGCCATCATCAGCGCGGCTGAAGTTACCGATGCTGTTGCCATCCACCCGGGTTACGGCTTCTTATCGGAGAATGCCGACTTTGCAGAGCGCGTCGAAGACAGCGGTTTTATTTTCATCGGCCCGAAACCAGAGTCTATCCGCATCATGGGCGACAAGGTCGAAGCCATCAAAGCAATGATAAGCGCCGGCGTTCCCTGTGTGCCCGGCTCAGATGGTCCACTGGGCGAGGATAATGATGTAAACATCAAACTGGCCAATAAGATCGGCTACCCTATCATCATCAAAGCCGCTGGCGGCGGTGGCGGCCGCGGCATGCGCGTGGTTCATTCCGACGCGACCCTGAGCAATTCTATCGCCCTGACCAAACAGGAAGCGGGTACTTTCTTTGGCAACAGCATGGTATACATGGAAAAATACCTGGAAACACCGCGCCATGTCGAGATACAGATCCTGTCTGATGGCCAGGGTAATGCCGTTCACCTGGGCGAACGCGACTGCTCTATGCAGCGCCGCAATCAGAAAGTCGTCGAAGAGGCACCTGCGCCGGGCATCACGCCCAAACAGCGCAAGAAAATCGGCCAGCGATGCGTCGATGCCTGCAACAAGATAAAATATCGCGGCGCAGGCACTTTTGAATTTTTATATCAGGACGGTGAGTTCTACTTCATCGAGATGAATACCCGTGTTCAGGTCGAGCACCCGGTCACTGAAATGATTACCGGCATCGACATCATCAAGGAACAGCTCTACATCGCTTCCGGCGAGAAGCTGCGGATGAAACAAAGTGATATCGAGATCAGGGGCCATGCTATCGAGTGCCGCATAAATGCCGAACACGCTAAAACGTTCATACCTTCACCGGGCAAGATCGAACGCTACCATCCGCCGGGTGGTCCAGGTATCCGCATCGATACCCATATCTATGGCGGTTACACGGTACCACCGCATTATGATTCGATGATCGGTAAGCTGATCGCTTACGGCTGTAACCGGGAAGTTGCGCTGGCACGTATGCGAGGCGCACTGGATGAGATCAGCATTACTGGTATCAACACCAATATCGAACTGCATAAAGAGATCATCGACGATGCCAATTTTCAGGCCGGTGGCACAAACATCCATTATCTTGAGAAAAAACTGGGCCTATAGCCTATAACGGAGTTATAGGCCAATGAAAAGTGAATAATGAAAAGTGAAAAATTAACAGATTAAAAACAAAACAGTTATCACAGCGTTTTTGTTTTGTCGTTTCTAAATTTTTCACTATTTGACCTCCATGGATGGAGGGAATGCTGAGAATCGTCAGGAACGATTCCAGTGCACTTTTCATTGTCATCTAACGTCGTTTTGCGTCGTAGCCCTTCTCTTTAAGCAGACCAACAATTCCTCTGTCACCGATAAGATGACCCGTGCCGACGACCACGAAGTAAACATCTTTTTTACTTAACATGGTTATGATCTTTTCTGTCATCTGCTGATTTCTCTGGTAGAAAAGGCGGTCATATATCCCGGCGAATGCAGGGTATTCTTCTACCGCATCTTCGAACAGCAGTTTGTTCATGCCGTGCTCATCCCCCTGCTTCCAGAGTCTTACCATATCAGCCATCAGCTGATCTGACTCATCCAGAGAATAAAGACTCTCTTTCAGCAGCAGATCACCGTTCGGGATATCCAGAAACAGGCTTAATTGCTGCTGCATGGTTTCCAGTTCGATGATGTCCACGGCTTTCTCTGGCGTTTTCCGGGTTTGCTCATTTGCCTTTCCCAGAAAATAAGCATCGATGCCGAGCTCAGGGTCAAAGCCCAGCTGAATAGCCTGAACAGCACTCAGCGTCAGTACCAGGATGCCGGGTTTATAGGTTTTGACCGCATCATAATCCACATTCAGCTTTCTCAGCTGCCTGCGTAACGCCTGCCAGGTATCATCCGCGATCACATCTTTGATGGTCGTGCCCGTTTTGAACATGCCTCGCTGCGCCAACAGAGTCTGGTAGGCACTTTGATCCGCTTTGCTGATGTCCAGTTCGACAGCAAGATGCTGTGACTGCTCGAACGCCTGCTCTATCTCGGATCTCAGCGGATAAAAACTTTCATCGGCAAAATGGATCGAGCCCATAAGGTAGACTGTGGTGGTACCAGATTTCACCTGCCAGAAAAAAGCCTTGTCTTCTGCTGCCTGAATAACAGCATACGGACATAAAAGAACCAACAGGAAAAATGTCAGCCGCCCATGTTTTGCTCTTCTCAAGCTTTTCATTCTGATTTCAGTTCCAGCGCACGTTTATAGACATCATTTTTATGTTCGCCGGTGATCTTCACCACCAGTTTCACTGCCTGTTTTACCGGCAACTCATCGAGCAGCACCGATAACAGGTGATCGACCTGCTTGCTGTCTGAAGCGATAGCCTGACAGCCCTCCACCACCAGCACGATCTCGCCTTTACGCTGGTTGTCATCCGACTCAACCCATGAGATCAGCTCAGACAGCGAGGTTCTTTTGATGGTCTCAAATGTTTTGGTCAGCTCTCTGGCGAACGTGAGACGGCGGTCGCCTCCGAACACTGTCTGCATGTCTTTCAGCGTATCGATGATGCGATGGCAGGACACATAGAACACCATGGTTCTTTCCTGGGTGGCGAGCTGCTCAAAAAAGTGCAGGCGCGTACCGTGTTTGGCCGGCGGAAAACCTTCGAAGGTGAAAGCATCTGTCGCCAGACCGGCCGCACTCAAGGCCGTGATCATGGCGCTGACTCCGGGGACAGGTACGACTCTGAGCTGGCGGTCATGTGCCTGTGTCACCAGCCGGTACCCGGGGTCACTGATCAGCGGCGTGCCGGCATCGGAGATGACCGCGATGGTTTTACCCGCTTCCAGTTCATCCAGCAGTCGCGGGGCAGCACGTTCTTCATTGTGCTCGTGATAGGCGACCAGCCTGGTATTGATCTGCAGATGGCTCAACAGTCGCTGACTGTGCCGGGTATCCTCTGCAGCGATGATATCGACCTGGGCAAGCACCGATATCGCACGTTTCGTTATATCGGCCAGATTTCCTATCGGTGTGGCAACAAGATACAATGTACCCGGCGACACTGATGAACTTACGATGTCCAGATTATCCCTGGAATTATCCTTGGAATTTTCGATTGACACTTACAGACTCACAAAACATACTTACCGCACCCTGATTTTTACCGGCCATACTTACACTTCATACAGACCGGCAATCATTTAAATAAATTATATAAATAGAACCTTTTTCAGCCCTTATACCTGACTCTCACACGATACTATCTTGAAACCATACACATTCAAACTCTTTTTATTACTTGCTGTTATCCTGCAGTCAAGTCTGTTCCTCAGCGCCTGCGATACGACACAACCTGTCAGAAAAGATGACGTCACCGAACTGCCGGAGGCCGATATTTCGCCTGAGACCATACATCAGGCGACACTGACTGAAGAAGCCGGGCGCCTGCTGGAACTGGCCGATGACAGTGATTCCCCTGCCATACAACATCAGTACCGGGTTCAGGCAACACGCCTCTACCTGGAAGCCGGCAGAATCGCCCTTGCCAAACAGCAGCTGAGCATCATCCGGCAGCGACAGGCGACAGCCATATCCGATAATGAAGCAGACACCGGATCACGTGATATCGACATATCGCTGCTCGCTGCCGAAATCGCAGTAGCCGAGAAGGATGTGTTGCTGGCTAAACAGCTACTCGAGGAATTCGACAGCAACATCCAGTCACAGCCACAGAAACTGTCACGTGAACAACAGATTGCCTATTATGCATTAAAAGCCGATACCGATTATCTCTCCGGAAAATATTTCTTCGTCGTCGAACGCCGTACCCAGCTCGCCGCCTATCTGCCGGACGATAGAGCAAAGCAACTGAATAATCGAAAGATCTGGGCAGCACTGTCAAATATGTCCGATACACAGATCAATACTCACAGCAAACAGGCGAGTAAGAATGCCACCATAAAAGGCTGGCTATCACTGACCAGGGTGATGCGCTCAGGACAGCAGGACATCGGCAAACTGGAAGATATGCTGCTGGACTGGGGAACACGTTATCCGTCACACCCTGCCACGGACAGCTTTCTCACCGAGCTCATCGACAGCTATCAGTCGGATGAAATCGAGAGCAGACATATCGCAGTTCTTCTACCGATGCAGGGGAAACTGTCGCAGGTCATCGACACCATCAAAAACGGACTGCTAAGTGCCTATTACAGCGATGACAGCAAGATAGCCAAACCGACCATCAAATTCTATGATACCAGTAACAGCGATAAAACCTTTAAACAGCTGTATGAAGAGGCAATCGCGGACGGTGCTACTAACATCATCGGTCCTTTCGACAAGGTCGTTATCAATCAGCTGTTACAGCAACGCGAACTCGATGTACCTGTGCTGACACTAAA
>JADFWE010000414.1 GCA_015222915.1 Pseudomonadota bacterium
CCCACCCTACAAAAACTAAAAGCTTTTCCTTTGCGTCTTTGCGGCTCTGCGCGAACAATGTTTTTAAGGTCTGCTTTGTGTCATTAGCAGGCGCTGTGGTTTTTTGCTAGCTAAATCGTTTCCACTGAAGATTTCCGGCCCAACAGGGTTGCCACCGCTTTATCAATGGGCAGGTTCTCATACAATACGCGGTAAACCTGCTCCGAAATCGGCGCTTCGACATTATATTTCCGCGCCAGGTTTACCACTTCTTTCGCTGTTTTAATGCCTTCGATCGCCTGTCCTATCTCTTTATGCACCTGCTCCAGGGTGTAGCCTTTCGCCATCAACAGACCGGTGCGCCGGTTGCGTGACTGATCATCCGTACAGGTCAGTATCAGGTCACCAATACCGGCCAGACCCATGAATGTCTCACGATGTGCACCCATAGCATCGCCGAGGCGCATCATCTCGGCTAATCCGCGGGTGATCAGCGCCGCCCGGGTATTGGCACCAAAGCCGAGGCCATCGGCAGCACCCGCTGCGATCGCCAGCACATTCTTTACCGCACCGCCAAGTTCGACACCGATCATATCTGAGCTGCGATAGACGCGAAAGCGCCCACTGTGCAGATCTTCACTCAGCTCTTCACAAAACTCATCGGAGGTCGATGCGACGGTGATAGCGGTGGGAAGGTTCTGCGCCACTTCTCTGGCAAATGTCGGGCCTGACATGACAGCGGTTTTTTTGCACTGCGGAAGCTCTTCTGCCATAACCTGATGGATCAGCTTACCGGAACCCTGCTCCAGGCCTTTACTGGCCCAGGCAACACCGATATCATCAGGAAACAACCCGGCATTCTGTCGCAAAAAAGGACGGTAGGCATGGCTGGGAATAGCGATTAATATCCATGCCGGCGCCTGTAGCGCCTGCTTAAGATCTGCCGTAACCTGCAGCAAAGCAGGGAAGACGGCAGAGGGAAGATACTGCTCATTACAGCGCTGCTCGGCGAGCAGCTTCATATGCTCGGGCTCATTACCCCACAGCAATACTTCGTGGCCGGCTCGGGACAGGTGAATCGCCAGTGCAGTGCCCCAGGAACCGGCGCCCAGCACGGCGATAGGCCGTGAATGATCTATGCTCGACATGAATCTACTCCCGAAACCCGTCTGTAAAAACTGTGTGTCGCTGATGCGGGGAACGGCTTAAGACCGCGCCCGGTACCGGCTACAGGCTAATGCGCGGTTTCTTCACCTGTGTCGCCACTGCTCTGCTCAGCTGCTTTCTGCTGCAACTGCTGCGTATAAAGCGCATTAAAGTTTACTGGAGCCAGTAATAATTGTGGAAAACCGCCTTTGGCCACCAGCTCTGAAACGGCTTCTCTGGCATAAGGAAATAACGCCTCAGGACAGAAAGCACCTATCATGCCACCCAGATTCTCTTCAGAGAAACCTGAGATAGCAAAGATACCGGCCTGTTTAACTTCCACTAAAAAGGCAGTTTTCTCATCCTTTTTGGCCGTAACCATGATCTCCACAACAACCTCATAGATACCTTCCGCTACCGTCTGGCTACTACTGTTTATCTGTACGTTTATCTGTGGCTGCCAGTCACCGTCAGTAAAAACCTGTGGTGAGTTTGGCGACTCGAAAGAGACATCCTTTAAATAGATTTTCTGTATAGCAAACTGCTGCGCTTCTTCACTCATGATGATTTCCTGAATATCAATAAAATTATAAAATGGGGCTCTTATTCGTTTGTCCCTGAGTATTTTTCTCAGAAGACCGCGACGGGTTGACTATGACACCCGTCATGCACCCTGCTACTTATTTCTTCACCAACGGCATGTTGGCTTCCCGCCAGGCAGCGACGCCGCCTTCGAGGTTGTTCACTTGTTCAAAACCGGCTTTTTTTAATATATTCAGTGCTCTGGTCGCGGTATTGCCTGAATTGCAGTACACCAGAACCGGTTTATCTTTGTAACTGGAGAAGCTATTTACGCTACCGGACAGCTCGTTCAGCGGAGCGCTCTTCGAACCTTTTATATGACCTTTTTTGTAGTCTGCCGCTGTACGCAGATCAAGCACGAGCGCATCGCTATTATTGTTCATCAGGCGGATAGCCATCGAAGGTGATAATAATAGACCTTTATTTGCCTGATTATCCAACTCCGCCTTTATCAGCAAGACGAGAACCACGGCCAGAGCGGCGAATAACATTAGATTATTGACGACGAATTCAGAAATTTGTTGCATAAATAGCGAGACCCGTACCGGGCAAAATTAATACGTAAGAGGAAATAATACCCGATGATGTGGCCACACGGAGCCACTTTCAAGGGGCGAAGTGACTATTGCTGGCCCGCAGAGCAGAATACTTCCTGCATCATGCCGATCAGGCGCAGGGTGCGGGTATCACCGACACGGTAAAAAACCTTATTGGCATCTTTTCTCGACGCCAGGATACCTTTATCCCGCAGGATCGCCAGATGCTGCGAGATATTGCTCTGCGAAGTACCCACTGCATCGACAATATCCTGTACACTGACTTCCTGGTCACCCAGGGTACAGAGTATCTTCAGGCGCAACGGATGAGACATCGCTTTGAGAGAGCGTGAAGCACGACTGATATCTTCTTCGCGTGTCATTAGAGCAGGATCATTGGAAATTACAGCCATGGTGTTGCCTCAATACAGATTTAAGATGCCTGACGAGAGCTTCATACAAAGTTCTCGTAACAATATAATTAATAAAGCATACATTAATACACTTTATTTTGAATTGAAATAGCTAAATCTTGAAATTTGAGTAAATATTTTTACACTGCTGTTTCACTATAGTTATATAGATAGCAGAATACTCCTCGCCAATATGTCTTCTACAGCGTCTAAATCACGATCTTTTTTTTCTGTAATTCTGTTTTTAAGCCTTTCTTTCAGCTTAAACAGTGTTTTTGCGTCAGAAAATGAAGATATGACGCATTATCAGGGCAAACTAGACAAACTTCAGAAAAGCATCGCGAAGATACAGCAGCACCTGAAAGGCAGCAAGAAACAACGCAGCCACGTGCTTACTGAACTCAAAAACCTTGAGCTCGAGATCAGCAGGAATGCATTAACGCTCAAACGCCTGCAAAGAGAGATTAACGCTACCCGAAAGAAGAAAAACCAGCTGAACGCCGAACTGTCGCATCTCAACCGCCAATTACATGACCAGCGTAAGATAATGGCCGAACAGATGCGATCAGCCTACCGTATGGGACATCAGCAGAACCTAAAAATGCTGCTGAATCAGCAGGATCCGGCACAGGCCGGCAGAACCCAGCAATATTTCAATTACCTGAACCGTGCCAGACAGCAACAGATCGAAACTTTCCTGGGCACGATCGAGCAGAAAAAACAGACAGAGATCGCACTCAGACAAACCCTGGAAAAACAGAATAAGCTCTTACTTGACCAGAAGAAGAAGAAACGAAAACGGCAGAAACAGCGGATGTTGCGCAATAGACTACTGGCCGAACTAAGCGAAAAGATAAAGAATCAGGAGAGCACACTAAGCAATCTGGAGTCCAGCCGTGGCCGTATCGAGAACCTGCTCAAATCACTTGGCGAACTGCTGGCCGACATCCCCAGCAGCCCGTCTGAAAGCCAGCCCTTCAGATCGCTCAAAGGCCGACTACCCTGGCCGGTTCGAGGCCGCTTTATCAGCCGCTATGGCACCTCAAAAAATCATGGTGACCTGAAGTGGAACGGCGTACTTATCCAGGCGGATTTTGGTACCCCGGTAAAAGTTATCAGTCACGGCCGGGTGGCCTTCTCCGACTGGCTTCAGGGTTTCGGCTTCATCACCATCGTCGATCACGGTGACGGCTATATGAGCCTTTACGGCCACAGCGAATCGCTGTTCAAGCAGACCGGTGACTGGGTGCAGGCAGGGGAAGTTATCGCTACCGCCGGCGACAGCGGCGGCCAGCCGCAGAGCGGCGTGTATTTCGAGATACGCTCACGCGGCAAACCGGTAAACCCGGCAAAATGGTGCTCATCGAAAGCCAGGCATAAATCGGGCCGGCCTGTCGCCCTATAGGCACTTTATGATAAATATGGCGGAACAAGCTGGCATAAATGCGCTCTAAGCACTATCATTTAGTAATTAGTCGATTTGTTATTTATCCCATAAAGAAGCTCAAGCACCTTGATCAACATTTATTTAAAGCACAAATCCTTTGTATATCCAAAAAGTGGTTTTTACCGGAGTTATTTATGAGTAAGCAATATAAGACCGTTCTGGTTCTGGTCTTTGGTATTTTTGTTGGTATTTCAGTGTCATTGACCAGCAGCGTACTGGCAGAGAAAAAGATGGAATCGACCGCGTCCGGTCTTCCGCTAAATGAACTGCGTAATTTTTCAGATATATTCGCCCGCATCAAAAGTGATTACGTCGAAGAAGTCGACGATAAGACACTGCTGCAAAGCGCCATCCGTGGCATGCTGACCGGCCTCGATCCCCATTCGAGCTATCTCGACGCAGAGCAATATAAAGAATTAAAGATCGGCACCACCGGTAAGTTTGGCGGCCTGGGTATCCAGGTAGGCATGGAGGACGGTTTTGTAAAAGTTATCTCACCTATCGATGACACCCCGGCATTCCGCGCCGGGCTTGAAGCAGGCGACCTGATCATCCGTCTCGATGACAAATCGGTAAAAGGCATGACCCTGAATGACGCGGTTAAGATCATGCGCGGCGATCCTGGCACCGATATCAAACTGACCGTCATCCGGGAAGGTGCTGACAAACCGCTACCATTTACCGTTACCCGTGACATCATCTCGGTAAAAAGCGTCAAGAGCCGTATCCTGGAACCGGATTATGGTTACATCCGTATCAGCAACTTTCAGTCCAAAACCGCTCGTGACCTGGTCAGCGAGATCAGCAAGCTGAAAAAAGAAAACGAAGAGGAATTGAAAGGCCTGGTACTGGACCTGCGCAATAACCCTGGCGGCGTATTAAGCGCTGCGGCTGATGTTTCCGATGCTTTCATCAATGAAGGCAAACTGGTGTTTACCCGGGGCCGTATCGAAAATTCAGAATTTGAATTCAACGCAAAACCCGGCGATATCATGAACGGTGCGCCCCTCGTGGTACTGATCAATGGTGGTTCAGCGTCTGCTTCGGAGATCGTTGCCGGGGCTCTGCAGGATCACAAGCGTGCCGTCATCATGGGCAGCAAATCTTTCGGCAAGGGCTCTGTACAGACCATCCAGGAACTGCGTAGCGGCGGTGCAGTGAAGATTACCACTGCCCGTTATTTCACACCAAACGGCCGCTCTATCCAGGGTGAAGGCATCACCCCTGATATCGCTATCGAACGTTACAGTGTGACAGCATCAAAAGATGAGCCATCATTGCGCATCAAGGAGTCTGACCTCAAACACAGCATCACCAATCCGACAAAATCGCAGGAAGCGATCAAAAAAGCAGAAGATGAAGGCAAGAAGGACGAAGAAGAACACCCCAAGCTGAAAGCGACTGAGGACTTCCAGCTTTTTGAAGCCCTGATGCTGCTGAAAGGACTGAATATATTAAGCAGATCCTGACAGGTTCTGGATACTGCTTAAGAGCGAATGCTGTTTACCGCCTCGGCGGTAGATGGTTTTTAACGTTTTTTGTTCTATAGGACGACGCTCTTCATAGTAACAACCGACTTAACCCCGGTCAGCCGATGTCCGTGAGCTCCCTTTTGGAATCCATGCATGTCATATCTAAACTCAGCCCGAAGCACAGGAAATTATCTGCCTCGCCTTTTTGGCCTGCTGATATTAACCGCCAGCGGTTTCGCTCACGCCGATAAATTTGCCAGTCTTATCATTGATGATCTGGGCAACAGCTATGAGCACGGTTATGACGTTATCAAACTTCCCGGTGCCCTGACCTTCGCCATCCTGCCGGGAACCACCTATGCCAGAGACCTGGCACGACTTGCAGCAAAAAATCATAAAGAAGTCATGCTGCACCTTCCAATGCAGTCCATCGAACATCAAAAACATTCGCCGGGCACTCTCGACCTGCACATGACCCGACATGAATTTATCCGACAGCTGCGGCTGAACCTCAGCGCGGTACCTTATGTGCGCGGTGTTAACAATCACATGGGCAGCTTATTAACCCGCCACCCCGGACACATGACCTGGCTGATGGACGAACTCTCCCGCCATGGCGGCCTGTATTTTGTCGACAGCAAAACCACCAGCAAGTCTATTGCTGACCGGATCGCCATCGAACACCAGGTTCCCAACCTGTCCCGTGATTTTTTTCTTGACCCGGATTATGACGAACAGACCCTGCGCCGACAGTTCGACCTTTTTATCGAAAAGGTCAATCAACGCGGATACGCCCTTGCCATCGCCCACCCGCACCCGAATACCATACGATTTTTAAAGAGAAACCTGAAACAACTGGAGCAGCACGGCATCACCCTGATCCCGGTATCAAAACTGATATCGACTTCGGAAAAGATCGCCGAGCACAACATCAACAAACAGAGAGGCCTGCACCATGCCACATGCACTCGTCCCGCTTGCCCAGGGCTGTGAAGAACTGGAAGCTATCACCATTACCGACCTGCTGGTTCGCGCCGGCATAAAAGTCACCACCTGCGGCCTGGATGAAAAACCGGTAAAAGCCTCCCGCGGTATCACCATCATTCCCGACACCAGCATCGACAGCGTCGCCGACGATACTTTTGATCTCATCGTATTGCCCGGCGGCCTGCCCGGCGCCGATTTTCTGCGTGACGATGAAACCCTGCAGAATATGATTAAAAAACAGGCGAAAGAAGATCGCTACCTTGCCGCCATCTGCGCTGCGCCCAAGGCCCTGGCACAGGCAGGTGTATTAGATGGAAAAACTGCAACCAGCTATCCCGGTACCCTGTCTGCTTTAAATAACGGGGCTATTTCCGTATCTGAACAAGCTATCGAAATCGATGGAAAAGTAATCACCTCACGCGGCCCCGGTACCGCAATGGACTTCGCTTTACAGCTGATAGAGCTTCTGGTCAGCCCTGAAAAACGTGAAGAAATCAACAGGCAGCTCGTCCGATAAGCCAGATATTTTCTGTAAGATCATATAGTTATCTCGCCATAATAACCATATGAAATCTGGTATTTATAATTACTCTGTTTTTCGGTAGAATACCTGACCAACTTACTAGGTTATTATTTACAGGTAGAATTACATGCAAGCAGAAGTTAACGGAAAAATCATTCAGCTCAGCGAAGCTGGCTGGTTAGAAAATCTTGATGAATGGAGCGAAGAACTCGCTGTTGAAATCGCTAAAACCGAAAAAATTGTCGATGGTCTCACCGAGGAGCACTGGGACATCATCAGAGAAGCCCGTGAATACTTCCAGGATAACGGCAGCGTTTGCGAACCTCGCTCATTCTCAAAAATCATGAAGAAAAAGTACGGCAAAGACCGCTCTGATCAGAAATATATCTATTCACTGTTCCCAACAGGGCTGATCAAGTGCGCAAATAAGATTGCGGGGCTGCCACGTCCTAAAGGCTGCAGCTAAAACTCACCGGGTTTTACAGGCAGATCAAAGCCACGATTTTCGTGGCTTTTTTTATGATTGTCACATTTCCGCTTTTTACACATAGGCGACATCCACAAGGATTAAAAAACTTCACCGCCGAGGCGCAGAGACGCCGAGGAAAAGCTTTTGATATTTGTC
>JADFWE010000070.1 GCA_015222915.1 Pseudomonadota bacterium
CTATCTCATTTCTATGGCCATGGGTGTTTGCCGCCTTACCGCTGCCATTTCTCCTGCGCTGGCTGCTGCCAGCAGCAAAACAGGACAGGGATGCAGCCTTACTGGTCGCAGACCTCGATGACTTCCGGGTCGGTGAAGACCGCACATCGATAAACACCCGCAGTCGCTGGCCCCTACTGTTATACAGCCTTGCCTGGATATGCCTGGTCATCGCAGCCGCCCGCCCGCAGTGGACCGGCGATGCCGTCGAACTGCCGGTCAGCGGGCGCGACCTGATGCTGGCCATCGATATCTCAAAGAGCATGGATCTGCCTATCCGCCACAACCTGCGTTCGGTCAGCCGTATCACTGCTACCAAGGCTGTCGCCAGTGCCTTCATCGAAAAACGTGTCGGTGACCGTATCGGTCTTATCCTGTTCGGCGATCAGGCCTATGTGCAATCACCGCTGACCTTCGACCGCACCACGGTCGATATCCTGCTGCAGGAAGCCGTCACCGGTCTCGCCGGCCAGGCGACCGCCATCGGCGACGCTATCGGGCTCGCAGTAAAACGGCTGAACGAGCAACAGAAAAAACAGCGCGAGGTTGCACTACAGCAACCGGCAACCGATATCGCAAAACAAGCCGATAAGCATATCAGCGAAGACCGGGTACTGATCCTGTTGACCGACGGCGTCAGCAACCGAGGCGAGATCAGTCCGCTGAAAGCCGCTGAACTGGCTGCCAGCAAAGGCCTGAAGATCCACACCATCGGCATCGGCAACCGCGGCTCCAGAGAACTGGATGAGGCTACGCTGCGCCAGATCGCCAGACTCACCGGCGGCCAGTATTTTCGCGCTTACAACACGACAGATCTGCAGGAGATCTATGAACTACTGGATGAACTCGAACCTGTCGAAAAAGACGTAAAGAGTTACCGGCCGATAAAAGCACTGTTCTACCTGCCGTTAAGTGCCAGCTTCATACTCGCCGCGCTACTGGCACTGCTGTTATATGCAGGGCAGTTTTCGATCAGCGCCCTGTTCGGCAAAAACGTATTTCATTCTGACAGGAGCTAACAGCGATGAATGAAATACTGAACAACCTGAATGTTATCCTCGACGAGTTCACTCTCGAGCAGCTGCATTTTCTGCGCGCGCAATGGTTTTATGCTTTTATTCCGCTGCTGCTGTTCTTATTATTATCGCTAAAGAAACAACGCAGCAACAAGAACTGGAAATCGATCATCGATCCGCAGCTGATGCCTTTTGTCTTAAGCCCGTCGGGTGAAACACGACAGCGGCGTTATCCGATGCTGCTGGTGCTCATCGCTGCCAGCCTGGGCATCACCGCCCTCGCCGGACCGGTCTATAAAAAACTGCCGCAGCCGGTGTATCAGGAAAAATCATCGCTGGTCGTACTGCTCGACCTCTCACAGTCGATGAACGCCACCGATGTAAAACCTTCACGGCTATCGCGCGCCAAACTCGAACTGCTGGATATATTAAAAGCCAGAAAGACCGGACAGACCGCTCTTATCGTCTATGCCGCTGATGCTTTTGTCGTTACCCCGTTAACCGATGACAATGCCACCATCGCTAATATGGTGCCCTCACTGGAAACCGACATGATGCCTGCTCAGGGCAGTAATTTTTCAGCAGCACTGGCAAAAGCAGTTTCGCTTTTCTCGCAGGCAGGCGTTATCAACGGTGACATACTGGCGATCACCGATGACATCCGGCAGAAAGATGAGCGCGCGATTCAGAAAATTAACTCGCAGGGACATCGGCTGTCGCTCTTCGGTATTGGCTCACCGGCGGGCGGCCCTATCCCGCTCGACGGCGGTTTCCTGCAGGATGGCAGCGGCGCTATCGTCATCGCGAAACTCGATACCGGAAAATTGCAGAACTATGCTTTACAGGCTGGCGGCCTGTACACCGGCCTGAAGGCTGATGACCGGGACATAGACAAACTAACCCGGCTTTTTCAGTCCAGAGAAATAAAACAGGAAAGCCGGGGCAAAAACGCCAGTGATGACCCCAGCGTTGACCAGTGGACCGACCAGAAGGCCGATCAATGGCGCGAAGAAGGTTACTGGCTGATACTGCCGCTGTTATTGTTATCTGCACTCTGGGCACGTAGAGGCTGGCTGACCATGGTCTCGTTTATGGTGCCGCTGATCATGCTTTCTGCACTCGGCGCCACACCACAGGCAGCTTATGCCAGCGAGCAGCAGAGTGCTCCGGAAAATAATACCGCCGGTAGAGAATCATATCTTGATAGCGAATACCTGTGGGCCACGCCTGACCAGAAAGCCATGAAATCTTTTAACGCTGGCGACAATGAATCGGCGGCAGAACAGTTTCGCTCGCCTGAATGGAAAGCCAGTGCCTTTTACCGGCAGGGCGATTACCAGGCAGCTGTTGATGCTTTAAAAGACATCGAGAGCAGCGATGCTTATTACAACAAAGGCAACGCGCTGGCCAAACTTGCAAGATACCAGGAAGCCATCGACGCTTATGATCATGCCATTGAACTTAACGAAGATAATAAAGATGCAGCTTACAACCGTGAGCAGGTACAGCAGGCATTAAAAAAACAGGACCAATCTGAACAGGAACAGTCCGAACAGGATCAGTCCGATGAGGGCGAGTCTGAATCGAATAAATCCGACCAGGATGAATCAGAGCAGGAGAAATCAGATAAAGATCAGGATTCATCGGAACAGAAATCTGAACAGAATGAATCGCAGAACAACGATTCCAGTCAACAGGGAGAAAACCAGGAAGGCCAGCAGCAGGATGAAAACGATGACGCAGAGAACAAAAGCAATGAAGATCAGCAGAAGCCTTCTGATCAGCAATCTCAACAAGCAGAAGATGAAGAACTGAAACAACGTGATGCACAGGCAGAGGCCAAACAGCAGGAGCAGGAAAAACAGCAGTATGAAAAAGATGCGGCTGAAAGAAATCAGGATGAAAAGAATACAGAAGAAAACAACGACCAGAAAAAACCGGAAGATCGTCTTGAAAATGAGCCGGCTGATGACCAGGCTGATGACCAGTCAGATAAAAAACCTGCAGAGATAGAAGTTAACCCGGTGGAGGCGTCGATCACCGAGCAGGAAAAAGCCGCTGAACAGTGGCTGAAAAGAATTCCGGATGATCCTGGCGGGCTGCTGCGGCGTAAGTTTTTATATCAGTACCAGAATATACCTAATCAACAGGATTCAGACGAACCATGGTAACCAACACAATTCATAGCGGGCCGTTTTTTACGAAGGTGAGCCGGGTAATATTCTTCACCCTGCTGGTGCTCACCGCTGTCTACGCGAGCACAGGTACAGCATCTGCACAATCGGCCAATATCACGGTCTCGACCAGCCGCAACCCGGTATCGCTCGATGACTCTTTTCAGCTGATCTACGAGGTCAACAGCGGCTTCTTTTCCGGCGGTGTCGATGACGATCCAGACTTCTCACCGATAGATAAAAACTTCGATATATTGAGCAGCAGCCAGACCATGAGTTCGAGTTACATCAACGGCACATGGAAACAGACCAAGGCCTGGAAACTGACGGTCATAGCGAAGAGTGTCGGCAAGTTCACCATCCCGCCTATCCATTTCGGCAGTGACGTCAGCCCGGCGATACAGGTGACGATCACCAGCAGCAGCTCGGTAAACAGGTCTTCTCCAGACAGTCAGGCCACCATTCCAGCGAAGATTTTCCTGGAAACGTTCATGGACAAAAAACAGGGGTGGATCGAGTCACAGTTTATCTTTACCGTCCGCCTGCTGCGTACCGTCAGCATCGCCAGCGCCTCGTTGACCGAGCCGGTGACCAACGACAGCGATGCCATTACCAAACTGATCGATGAGAGCCGGTATCAGACCACACGCAATGGTATCCGCTATGACGTCATCGAACGCCGCTACTCCGTCTTTCCTCAGAAGAGCGGTACCTTAAAGATCAGCCCGCTGACCTTCGAAGGCCGTGTCAACCCGACACAGCCACGGACCATCTTCGACCAGTTCCGCATGAGCGGTCAGCTGAAACGCTTGCGCAGCAAACCGGTAGAAGTCCAGGTAAAAGCGGTGCCATCAGATATAAACCTGCAGGACTGGCTGCCGGCAAAAGAACTAATACTCAGTGAAGAATGGTCAGATGATATTCAAAATCTGAAAACCGGAGAGCCGGTAACCCGTACCATAACCATCATCGCCGAAGGTTTAACCGCCGTGCAGTTACCTGAGCTGAAGTTTGCCGAGATCGACGGCCTCAAACAATACCCGGATAAAGCGGTCAGCGAAGATGGTGAAGACAGAAACGGCATCACCGGTATCAAGCAATTCAAGGTGGCACTGATTCCGGGCAAGGCTGGCGACTATACCCTGCC
>JADFWE010000071.1 GCA_015222915.1 Pseudomonadota bacterium
AGATATTAGCACTATGAAAGCAAACGAAATAAAAAAAGGTTTTGTCATCGAACAGGACGGTAAGCGAATACTCATCAAAAGTGTTTTTGTGCAATCTCCGCATTCACGCGGCGGCAGTACGCTATATAAGACGGTTGGCAGTGATATCAGCAGCGGGCAGAAATTTGAGCGCAGCTTCAAAGGTGATGAGGTGGTAAAACAGCTCGATATATCACGCCGCTCTGCGCAGTTACTGTTCCACGACAATGATTCCTATACCTTTATGGACAATGAGACCTATGATCAATTTCAGCTGGATGCCGACGCAGTAAGAGAGGAGGCGGCTTTTCTCTATGATGGCCTCGAAGGTATTACCGCTATCATCAGCGATGAGCAGCTGCTGGGCATCGAATTGCCCAACAATATGGCGCTGGAGATCGTCGAGTGTGCCCCTGCGATGAAGGCCGCATCATCATCGGCCAGGACCAAGCCGGCGACACTCACCACTGGTCTGGTCGTACAGGTGCCCGAATACCTGACCCCCGGCGAAGTGATAAAGATCAATACCGAGACCCGCGAGTTTATCTCCAGAGCTTAAGCCTGGTGTCAGTGCTATACGGATCTGTCAGACGATGACCTCGCCATCACTTAGCCAGCAGTCACCTCTTATCACGCCGATATCGGGAGAGCAGCAGCAACAGGTTATCGAAGCCAGCAATGTTTATATCGAACAGGCAGTAGTCCTGTTTGATGTTAGAGCCAGACCGGTCGATATTGTTTTTGATCTGAAAGGGCGAAATGCCGGTATGTATCGGGTGAAACAGCAGGGCAGACTTTTTAACCGCCGCTGTCAGCGGGAGATCCGCTACAACCCGTTTATCTTTGCCAAATATTTTGACGATAATATGAGGACTACGGTGCCGCACGAGGTCGCGCATTACATCGCCGACATCATCTATGGTTTAAAAAACATCAAACCACATGGTAAGGAGTGGAAAGATATCATGCGCGTTTTTAACGCTGATGCCAGCGTTACCGCTGATTACGATCTGTCCGGCATTCCGCTCAGGCAGAAAAAGCTGTTCTGCTACCGCTGTGCGTGCCGCGAGCATCAATTAAGCAGTGTGAGGCATAACCGGATAGTGCGAGAGCGCAGCCGGTACCACTGCAAGATATGTAAACAGCCTCTGCAGCGAACGGTAAAAGTATAAACCGCCGTTATCCACTCTCTCCTGAGGGCTAAGTTTGTTCATGGCTTGAAAGATAAAATGTATCTAAAGTATCTTCGGCTTCTCGCCCGGGGGTAACGCTAAGAATTCAAAAAATTCGTCCAGTGGCCTGGTTTTCACAAATCGGTGTAAAGATGTCCGACTAACAGCGGCTTAAGTTGTTTCTTTGTTAATGGGTCGAGCGATACTTGGTAACTAGTTGATGCGTATGGTTTTATTTGGCATGAGCAAAATAATGGCTGACCGTTTATCTGTTTTAAGTCGATTTTTCCTACCGTTTGTCTGGTGGATTCAGTTTTCTTCTTTGGATAGTCTTTAATCAATGTACTTTATTGATATTAAGCATGTTTTATCTGCTTTATATATTTTAGAAGTGTTTTTGTGAATACGCTGAAGCCCGGCGTGTGGGTCCGCTCTCTCCCTTTTTGCGGGCCATCGGAATCGGCATCCCCAATCCGGTTCCATCTTTGTTGCCCGGTCTTTGACCGGGCTTTTTTTTGGCCTTTATGCTCTGCGGGCACTGGCCGTTACAACCGTCACTGGCCGTTATAACATCAGCCAGCCGTTTAACTTAGTTACCAGTTCATCCAGCCCGGTTTTTTTCAGTGAGGAAAAAATCTGCACGCTGGCGTCGATACCGGCGTCTTTCAGCAGTTTTTGGGTTTTCAGTTTGCTGTTCTGCTGGGCGCCGCGCTTGAGTTTGTCGGCTTTGGTCAGTAATACATGGGCGGGCAGCTGGTAATGATGACACCATTCCAGCATCTGCCAGTCATACTCATTCAGCGGGTGACGGATATCCATGATGATGACCAGTCCTTTAAGGGTCTCCTGCTTGCTGATGTACTGCGTCATCAGTTTCTGCCAGGCTTCTTTTACCGCAACCGGCACTTTGGCGAAGCCGTATCCGGGCAGATCCACCAGACGGCGTTCGCTATCCAGGGCAAAATAGTTGACCAGCTGGGTGCGCCCAGGGGTCTTGCTGGTGCGGGCGAGGCCTTTATTATCGCATAAGGTGTTGATCGCGCTTGACTTTCCTGCGTTCGACCGGCCTGAGAAGGCGACTTCGATGCCTTCGTCCGGAAATTGCCGGGCCTTGCCGGCACTGATCAGAAAGCTTGCCTGGCGGTAATAGCGGTTATCGACTGTGGGTGCTTTTTTGTGGGTATTCATCAGGCAGGCATTATGCCTGTTAGTCGTGAAATAGTGAACTGCGCGGAATTAAATTAACGACAGTGTTTGTCTGTTGCTGACACAAAGGAGAAGTTATTCGTCTTTCGTTATTCGTCGTTCGTAAAAAACACCAAACAGCAGGGACCTGTC
>JADFWE010000415.1 GCA_015222915.1 Pseudomonadota bacterium
GCATTGTTCAACTTTCAAACCAAAGAAACCGCCCTGACGCTTATCTTTTTAAGCTTCGTTATCCTCAGCGGCATCGATCTCTCCCTGGATTTTTCTGAAGGCACCGAATTTATGCATGTCGCGCAGGAAGCCGTTATCCTTACCCTGTCGCTGCTGGCGCTGGCCTGGCTACTGTTTGACCTGCGCAGACATGCTGCTGAATTGCATAAACTTCGCGATGAGCTTGCCAACACAAGAAACACCACCGCACCGCCGAAAAAATACGTGCTCGAAGCCAAGACCAATCTCAGCCATGTCATCAGCCAGCAGTTCGATGACTGGCGGCTGAGCAATAGCGAGAAAGAGGTCGGCTGGTTATTATTAAAGGGCTTCAGCCTGAAAGAGATCGCTGCGCTGCGAGAGACACTTGAAAAAACCGTGCGCCAGCAGGCGTCTTCGATATACAAAAAATCGAGCCTTGCCGGCCGCCATGCTTTTTCTGCATGGTTTATCGAAGACGCGCTTTAAGCCGCTTCGCTGCAACATAAACCCAGCCCAGAATTCGGGGAGATACAATTGAAAACTTTACTAGCTAAACGATTTGCCTCTACCAGCAGACGATCAAGAACCCTCATGCTAACAGGTACTTTCCTCCTGTTTATCTTTGCCCTGCCCGCGCTTGCCGAAGTGATACCGGGAACGGATGACATCGACTGGTTTACACTCGCCATGGGGCTGCTCGGTGGTCTCGCCATGTTTCTCTTCGGCATGGAGCAGATGTCCGATGGACTGAAAGCGGCTGCCGGAAACTCGCTGAAGGATGTGCTTTCACACCTGACCAAAAACCGCTTCCTGGGTGCGATCACCGGTGCCTTCGTCACCGCCACGCTCAATTCCTCTTCAGTTACCACGGTGCTGGTCGTCGGTTTTATCTCTGCCGGATTCATGACGCTGACCCAGTCTGTCGGCGTCATAATGGGAGCCAATGTCGGCACCACCATTACCGCCCAGATCGTTGCCTTCAATGTTACCCAGTACGCATTGATGATGATCGCTGTTGGTTTTCTCATGATGTTTACCGGTAAAGCTGAAAAAACCCGACACTATGGCAGCATCGTCATGGGTCTGGGCCTGGTCTTTTATGGTATGGGCGTAATGGGTGACGCCATGCTGCCACTGCACAGTTACCAGCCATTCCTGGACCTCATGATCAAAATGGAAAATCCTCTGCTGGGCATCCTGATCGGTGCAGTTTTCACTGGACTGGTTCAGTCCTCCTCGGCAACCACGGGCATCGCTATCGTGATGGCATCATCCGGCCTGATCACCTTGCCTGCTGGAATAGCCCTGGCATTTGGCTCCAACATCGGCACCTGTGTTACCGCCATCCTGGCCTCCCTGGGTAAACCAGTGGAAGCTGTACGAGCGGCGATGGTCCACGTAATATTCAATATCGCCGGTGTAATGCTCTGGTTCCTGTTTATTCCACAGCTGGCTGATTTCGTTGTGGCTATTTCACCCAGTTCCCCTGAACTGAGTGGCAAGTCACAGATGGTAGCCGAAGTGCCACGCCAGATTGCCAATGCCCATACGGTATTCAACGTAGCCAATACTCTGCTGTTCATCGGTTTCACTCCTTTTTTTGCACGACTGGTAAAAAGACTGGTACCAGATCGACCGATAGAGGAAAAAATCATTATCGAACCCAGATACCTGGATAAGGATGTGGTCGATGTTCCAGCCATGGCACTAGAACAGGTAAGGTTTGAACTCGGCCATATTGGCGAAATCATTAACGATATGTACTCAAGCCTGCGTTCAGGGATGCAGCAGAAGAACAAGCAGAAACTTGACGCCGTACAGAAGCTTGATAACAAGGTAGGCATCCTGTCTGATGCCGTTCTCGAATACCTGCGTGATATCCGCCAACAACCCCTGACGGACAAACAAAGTAATCGCTTTCAGGCATTGATGAGCGCCACCATGAATCTGGAGAACCTGGCCGATATCATCAACAATGAATTAGTAGAGATAGGCAAAAACTATATCAATCTGGGCGCAGATCCTAGCGAAGCAACCGGCCTGTTAGTGGACGACCTGGCGGATAATGTAGCGTATGCCGTAGACCAGGTAATCCAGGCAATACGCGAAGATGATGAAACGGCTGCCGAAGAGGTCATCACTCTCAAAGACGAGGTTCATCGGATAGCTGAAGAATTCCTCATACGTCAGTCTAAGCGCCTTGGTATTATGGACGGCGGACATCTCAACCTGGTCCGGCTGGAAATGGAATTTCTAGATAAACTACGCAACATCTACAACCTGACCAAACGCATTGCCAAAGATTTCGTGCCGGAAGAAGTCGCCAACAAAGTATAGAGGAAACAGAATGAAGAACTCCCATGGCAAAGCCCTGCTGATGCTAAGCAGCCTGGTCATATTATCTGCCTGCTCACCCGTAATCACAGAACAGGCCGCCGGTATCACTGTCCACACAAAAGTGAACAAATTATTAGACGGCTGCAAAAAACTTGGCCCTCTCGAAATCCGGTATGAATCGAAAACAGGACTCAACCGCGAGGAGAACGAGACGCAGTCCCGGTACGATCTAAAACAGCAGGCTTATGATAGATACCAGGCAGACAATATCGTCATCATCCGCTCACAGTACATCGAAGGCGGTTACCGGCAGCCGGATATGTTTATCCTTCGCGGTATAGCTTACCGCTGTCATTGAACTGTAGCCTTATAATGGGCTGAACGTTATTTCCGTTATTGACACAAAGCAGACCTTAAAAACATTGTTCGCGCAAAGACGCAAAGGAAAAGCTTTTAGTTTTTGTAGGGTGGGCAGTGCCCACCTGCATGGCACTCCTATTAGCTGTAGTCTGTCGGGCAGTGCCCGACC
>JADFWE010000416.1 GCA_015222915.1 Pseudomonadota bacterium
CCTTCTGCACGATCGCAGGCATAGCCTGGTAATACGGGTTGACGCTTTCACGTGCCTGAAAGAAAACATCCGGGTTCTGCGAGGTACCTCTGATCACGGGACGTTCAGGCGACAGCGCACGCAAACGATGGGCGCTGATGTTTTCCTGATCGATCATCTGCCTGACGATCTTTTTGTCGATTGCCTGAATCTTGGCGACTTCATGCGAAGTACGGAAACCATCAAAAAAATGGACGATGGGAATACGTGATTCCAGCGTGGCCGCCTGAGCGATCAATGCCATGTCCATAACTTCCTGTGGACTGCCTGATGCCAGAAAAGCAAAACCGGTGGTGCGCGCAGCCATGACGTCGCTGTGATCGCCGAAGATCGACAGCGCCTGAGCGGCGATGGAGCGGGCAGCGACATGGAAGACGGTAGGTGACAGTTCACCGGCTATTTTGAACATGTTGGGGATCATCAACAACAAGCCCTGTGAGGCGGTGAAGGTAGTGCACAGGGCACCGGTCTGCAGGGCGCCGTGAATGGTGCCGGCTGCACCGGCTTCACTCTGCATCTCTATAATGCGGGGCACGGTCCCCCATAAATTTGGCTGTTTACGCGATGACCATTCATCCGCCCATTCGCCCATGGGTGATGCGGGTGTAATCGGATAGATCGCGATAACCTCATTGGTCAGATGCGCGATCTCGGCGGCAGCCTGGTTGCCATCGATAGTCAGCGTGCTGGGTGTTTCCATTTGCTTCTCCGGCGCATATTAACTGTCTAACTATTTCATATTATGGGCGTTTATTCATTGTGCTACATCAAAAATATGAATACTTTATAAGGCAGTACAAGCAGGTTAGTGAATGATGATAACTATAACAATATTATCCTGGACGGCCTCTTATTTTCTTTTATTGCTGGTTATTTTACTGACGATGCTGCTTAGGCCACGAACCTGTTGGCAGGAATCATGCCCTGACATAATTAATGATTTCACTCAGAACAAAAGCAAAACTGGCAAAGAAACCAGTGATAGGTATCCAGGTGGGAAATATCCTCACATCAACCGGGCGCGGATCTCGCCGCTTAATTCGCCATAGCGCGAGGTTCACTAAGGAAAAGATCGTCAACATTATTAATGAGGTTGCTTCAGCAAGTGAAGCGAGGCGGCCAATGAGTGCAAGCATAAGAACGATAACTGTCGCCATAGCTGTTGCGACGAGAGGTGTGCGTGTTCGGTGATGTACTACACCTAACAGGTCGGGCAGCTGTCCACGCGAACTTAATCCGTACAATACCCGGGAGGCCATAATCATTTGAATCAATGCACCGTTGATAATGGCAAACATGCCGATAATACTGATAACGATAGCTTTCTCTCCTGTATGGTGCTCATAGAGTTGTGCAAGCGGGGCTTCACTGGAGGCAAATTCTGCAGGTGGTATAGATAATACTGCGGTAATCATCAGCAGCATATATATAAGCGTAGTTATCCCGAGTGTCAGCAGAATCGCGAGCGGAAGAGTATGTTTTACCTCCTTAACTTCTTCAGCCACGTCGACCATATCCTCAAAACCGATAAAGGCATAAAAGGAGAGGGTTACTCCGAGGTAAACACCGCCCCAGCTAGTGATATCAGCAGAGGGGATCAATTCAGTCCACCTGCTTGAGAAAGTCGATAATCCTTCACCACTGACCGTGATCACCAGCAGCAGGCCGCCAATTTCAATCACAGTTATCAGGCTCGCTATAGTGACCGACTCGGCGATACCCCACGCGGCAATGCTTCCAAGTAACAGGGTTACCAGCACGATAGCAATGACACGCTCTATGCCAATAAATTGATGCAGATAACCGACAAAGCCGTTAACTAGCGCAGACGCTGAAACCAGGCCAGCAGTGATCACAAGAAGTCCGACAGTAGTCGACAGGCGTTCGGAAGCGAAACCCTGCTTAACATACAGCGCTGCACCAGCGGCCCGGGGGAAGCGACCGCATAGTTCGGCAAATGATATTGCAGTAAAACCCGCCAGCAGAGATGCGACAAGGAAAGAGACAGGTGCGAAATATCCGGCGACACTGGCGACTTCACCAGTCAAAGCATAAATGCCCGCACCGATGGTGGTACCGAGCCCGTAAAGGACCATCATCGGAAGTGATAGAGTGCGTTTTAGGGTAACTTGCTCGGTCATAAATTATACAAATATGCTTAAGGTTTTGGTCTGGCGGATTTAAAATACTGTATATGTTAAAAATACCACGCCAGTTGTGCAAACAGGTTGAGCTCTGTACTCAGTTGTTTGCCTGCAACACTGGAATCAATACCGCCGTATTCTGTACCCGCGGCCCCTACAGGAATACTTATGGCAGCCAGCAGCTGCCAGTCCTGTTTTAAGTCATAGCTGCTGACCAGCTGTGCCAGAAATGAACCGTCACTGGCGTTGACAAAAACATTGGGTGTTAACAACCAGAGCGGCGTCACTTCTATCATCGCTGATGCCACTACGTAATTCCGGCCCAGGGTGAAAAGTTCACCGCGAACTATGCGTTTGACCAGGTCCGGATTATTGGCGAGTGCTGCCGGACTATAGTCACCATCTGTCTGTCCAAAACCGTTATAGAAATATTCGAGAACACCGCTGATATTGTGGTCCCAGGCAATCCACGAATAAGACAGGCTGGTCACCAGGCTGGTCACGTTATCTGTCTGAGTGTCGGTTAGGGTGATGTCTCCGCGCCAGATAGCACCACCGACATCTGTGATGCCGCCGATGCCGATGATGTTGTCATCGTAGTGTTGGGCAAGTAACAGATCGAATTCTTTGTTACCCGCAAAACCATGGTATTTGGCGGCGATGGTATCAACCTCATCCGTTACCTTACCGTTAAGGTCGCGGCGAAAAACCCAGACCGCCTGCAAGTCGTTGCCATTCTGTTGCAGGTACTGTCCGTACAGCATATCGTCACCGGTCTTATATTCTTTATCGATGGCTGACGGGTCGAACGGATTGATGAAATCCATCGGCGTATAGACAAGGCCGTTACCCCAGCTGATTGCCTGACGGCCGAAGCGCCCGACTGCCGTGGTGCCTGCGTACTCAGCATACAGGCGATCCAGACGATGGCTGAGAGCGCTGTTATTGCCGTCCGATATAACACGGGTAAGATCGAACAGACGGTGATCATCATTCGGAACCGGGTCTGTGACTATCACCGAGCCGGGCAGATTATTTGCCAG
>JADFWE010000417.1 GCA_015222915.1 Pseudomonadota bacterium
GAAAACTAAAAGCTTTTCCTCGGCGTCTCTGCGCCTCGGCGGTGAAGTTTTTTAATCCTTGTGGATGTCGCTTTTGTGTCGATTGCAGACTTGCCCATCTTTTTGATTTTTTTCTGTAAAAAAAAGGCCTGCAACAATGCAGGCCTTTTGAGTATCAGCTTAAAAACGATCTTATTCGTCTTCTTCACCGATGATAGTCACTTTAGCAACCGCATCTACTTCGCTGTGCAGGTGCAGTACGACTTCGTATTCACCGGCCTGGCGGATAGGACCTTCAGGTAGACGCACTTCGCGTTTGATGACCTCGGTACCGGCTTCTGTGATCGCTGCTGCGATATCAACATTGCCGATAGAACCGAACAGCTTGCCTTCTGTACCGGACTTGGCAGTAATGCTAACGGCCAGGGCTTCGATCTGCTCTTTGCGTGTTTCAGCAGTAGCCAGCGCGTCAGCAGCCATTTTTTCAAACTCTGCACGACGTTCTTCGATCTCTGCTTTGTTAGCATCAGTCGCTACTTTAGCTTTGCCTTGAGGTAACAGGTAGTTACGGGCAAAACCGGCTTTTACATTGACCAGATCACCGATACCGCCAAGACGATCAATTTTTTCAAATAAGATGACTTCCATCTTTCTAACCTCAATTAAATTAAATTATTGATAACCCGGTTTCTCTGATAACCAGGCTATCTGCTAAATTTTTGCCTGAAGACCGACCGGATCAGGATCGGGCCATGAGGCGCTGGCGTACATCCAGCCAGGGATCAGCCAAACTGACTAGTATCAACACCAGCAGTAGCTGCGGTATAAAAAACATGGTCAGATACAGCGCGAACAACCACATACCATTCAGCCGTCTTATATTGATAGCTGCATGCATTATCGATAATGCCTGCATGCCATACAATACTAAGACAACGCTTGCCACCGCCGTAGTGACCATACTGTTGATCACCACTGCTACCAGTAATACAGCGACAGCGATCATCGCCGCAGTTTTGCCGAGATTCATGCTCTGAAACTCTTTGGCAAAACCACCCTGATTATACAGCGCCGCCTGCCACCATCGCCCCAGAAACAGGCTCAGCATGGTGCCGAACATCAGGCTGCTGGCAAACAGGCCGGGTAAAAACCCGATGATCCAGTCTTCTGTCTGCTTCAGCTCAGCAAGACTGAAATCTTCAGACTGCTCAGCCAGTTGCATCACCATCTCATCCAGCGTCTCCCGCCAGTGTTCGCCGAAATCCGGGAACAGCGCATAAATGATCAGCACGGCCAGTACCGCTATACCGGTCAGTACCTGCAGGCTGTAGGCCATCGATACTGTCTGGCGCAATATCATCGCTGCCAGCCAGGCCGGCAACCACGCCAGCAACGCAAAGATGATGGCCACCTGTGGCGCCGAAAAGATCAGGAAGGCAAATAATGCGGCTCCGATCAATGCCAGCGCGGTGGCGACCATGCCACTCTGCTTTCCGTTCACCAGGGTGATCAGCACGATGGCTGCGGCACTTATCCATGTCGCCGGTGGTATTACGATACCCAAAATCGCCATCGATGCAGCAACCAATGCTGCTTGGCTATGGCCCCGTAATATAAATCTCGCCAGGAATAACACTCAACAAATCTTTCGACTTATTTATGGCTGTCCGTATATGGCATCA
>JADFWE010000418.1 GCA_015222915.1 Pseudomonadota bacterium
AAGGCGGATATCGCCCCGGCACTGAATGATGATGTCGTGCCTGTTGATCAGGAGCGCTGTGATGCTCAGATCATCATGGTCATGTGACAGCCGGATCAAAGATTCTGCGTCAATTTTTGTGCTACCCTGAATTTCATCAGGGCACAGATCATCCGGACTAAGGTCATTGCCTGCTATCGATGATACGGTCAGACATGCAGAGACATAATAGACTCGATCAGATGCTTTCTGGATATCGGTTTATACGGTATGTTGAAAAAGCTTTAAATGATGACGCAGGTATAGATCATTAGGATAATGACAATAAGCAGGGCAGCAACCTCAGCAGGAAACAGTATCGGTGTTGTGGTTTGTGTGACGTCCTGTCCTGGAGTGTGATGATGCCATCGCCTGAGAGCACTGTGACGGAAAAAATTAAACAAACATCGTATTTTACGTTTTTGATGAAACCGCTGAACCTGGGGTTTACCAGCCTCAGGAACCGCACGGTGATGGGATCGATGCATACCGGTCTGGAAGAACGCTGGTTCGGTTTTAACCGGCTGGCAAGGTTCTATGAGGAGCGTGCCAGGGCCGGCGTGGCGTTGATCGTTACCGGTGGTATCTCACCGACATTCAGCGGACGGCTGTCACTTCTATCATCGCAGCTGAGTTTTCCATTTCAGGTCGCCAAACATAAAAAACTGGTCAGTGCCGTGCATGTGCATGATGCCAAAATCTGCCTGCAGATATTACATGCTGGACGTTATTCCTATCATCCGTTTGCCGTTGCGCCTTCGGCAATCAAATCACCGATCTCGCCCTATGCACCGAAGGCCTTGAGCGAAAGGCAGATCAAGAAGCTGATCGCGGCTTATGTGAACACAGCAAAGCTGGCGCAGCGGGCAGCTTATGACGGTGTCGAGGTCATGGGTTCAGAAGGCTATCTGATCAACCAGTTCGTCTGTCGTAATACCAACCAGCGGCAGGATGACTGGGGCGGCTCGTTCGAAAACAGGATCCGACTGTCACTGGAGATCGTGGCCGCTATCCGTGCTGCTGTCGGTGAGAACTTCATCATCATCTACCGGCTCTCTATGCTCGATCTGCACAAGGATGGCAGCAGCTGGCCCGAGATAGAGCAGCATGCAAAGCTCATAGAAAAAGCCGGAGCAACGCTGATCAATACCGGTATAGGCTGGCATGAGGTCAGGATCCCGACCATCGCTTCAGTAGTGCCGGAAGCTGCATTTACCTGGGTGAGCAAACGGCTGAAACAGGTTATCGATATCCCGCTGATCACCTCCAACCGTATCAACAGTCCGGAACTTGCCGAGGCCTGTCTGCAGGACGGCGATGCCGATATGGTGTCGATGGCGAGGCCTTTCCTTGCTGACAGCGAGTTCGTACTGAAAGCTGAGAATAACCAGTCGCATCTGATCAATAAATGCATCGCCTGCAACCAGGGCTGCCTCGACCGGATCTTCAAGCTGCAACAGGCAACCTGCCTGGTGAATCCCCGGGCGGCTTATGAAGACAGATACCCGCTGCGCAAGGTCAAAAAACCGAAGACGATCATCATCGTCGGACTGGGTGTTGCCGGTCTGTCCTGTGCTTACTATGCTGCCTTACGCGGTCATCATGTTATCGCTTATGACGCGGCGAACCTCGGCGGTCAGTTTAATCTGGCCAGTGTGATACCGGGAAAAGCAGTGTTCCATGACACCATACGGTATTTCGAAAACCAGCTCTCTATCCTGAACGTGGAAGTACACCGGAATCATACGGTGGTGTTCGAAGATCTGCGGGAAAGTTTTGCCGATGCCATCATCTTCGCCACGGGCGTCAGGCCGAGGATGCCCGATATCCCGGGTATCGATCATTTTTCCGTGATGGACTACGAGACAGCGATCAGGGATAACCGCAGTATCAGAGACAAGGTGGCGATCATCGGTGCCGGCGGCATCGGTTTTGATGTTGCTGAGATGCTGATCGCAGAACCGGCGGAATCCGGGTTAAACGATCAGCTGCAGCCGAACGACCTGCAGGACGGGGTATCGCAAGATGGCCGCAGTAACTGGTTTAAACAATGGGGGATCGATAGAGATTACAGGAACAGGGGTGGGCTGCTCGACAAAGCGGTGAACCAAAAGCCGAAACGCACGGTCTACCTGTTACAGCGTAAAGATGAAAAGCCGGGCAAACGTCTGGCGCGAACCACCGGCTGGATCCGTCGTCTTACGCTGCGCAGAGCCGGGGTAGAGATGCTGACAGGTCTGCGCTATGAAAAGATCGACGATTTTGGTCTGCATATCGTCCTGCAGGGAGAGGACGGCCATGAGCAGAAACAGACGCTGGCGGTTGATCATGTCATTATCTGTGCCGGACAAAGATCCGAGAATGATCTGTATCTGAGATTAAAAGCGATCGGCCAGCCGGTGTTTGTTATCGGCGGCGCCAAAAAAGCCGCTGAGCTGGATGCTGAGACGGCTATCAGGGATGGACTTGAACTGGCGTATAAGTTGTAACGTTATGTCGTAAGTTTTAAGCCGTAAGTTTTGTGCCCTTAAGTTTAAAATCAGGAGCTGTGAATAAATAATGTCGAGGATCTCTGCTGCTGAGGGTGGTCAATGCTAAAGGTGATGAACCTGTTTTTTTTCCTGCTGCTGTTTTTCTTTCAGCAGACGACTGTATTGGCGGCTCAGGACAAAAAGACTGATGATGTTATAAAGAATCTGACCGTCAACGATTATCTGCAACAGAAAAAAGCCGAAGCGATCAAGCAGGGCAGGCATGCCAATCATCTGATCGATGAGTCCAGCCCCTATCTGCTGCAGCATGCTTATAACCCGGTAAACTGGTATCCGTGGGGCGAGGAAGCTTTTGCCAAAGCCCGCAAAGAAAACAAACCCATCTTCCTCTCGATCGGTTATTCCACCTGTCACTGGTGCCACGTCATGGCGCGCGAGTCATTTGAAAATGCCGAGATCGCCGCGATATTAAACAAATATTTCATCAGCATAAAAGTCGACCGTGAACAGCGTCCCGATATCGACACGGTGTATATGGCGGCCACGCAGTTGATCAACGGCCATGGCGGCTGGCCGATGAGCGTGTTCCTGGACACTCATCTGCGACCGTTCCATGCTGCTACTTACTATCCGCCATTTTCCACAGATAAATATACCGGTTTAAAAGAGATACTGATGAAGGTGAATACTCTCTGGCGTGAACAGCCGGAGACATTGGATCAGGTAGCAGCGCAGGTAACCGCGCGCATCATCGCTTATGCTGATGATACGCTGGAATCGGAGCCGTTAGACCGGAAGATAAATGAACGTGCTCTGCAGCAGATCATAAACGTCTATGATCCGGATTCCGGCGGTTTCGGTGCTGCACCCAAGTTTCCCAGACCGGGAATCTTTTTCTATCTGAACAGGCTTTCACTTCTTCCCCTGGTTCAGACTCGGGTTCAGACCCAGGCTCCGGCCCAGGTTCCGACTCCGGCCGAACAAAGCATTACCCCTGCGAAGATGATGAAGACAACGCTGGACGCGATGGCCGCAGGCGGAATATACGATCAGCTCGGCGGTGGTTTCCATCGTTATTCCGTCGATGAGAGCTGGCAGGTGCCGCATTTCGAGAAGATGTTATATAGTCAGGCGTTGTTGGTGATGGCGTACAGTGATTTTTACCGGATAGTGCCTGATGAGAGATATGAACAGATCGTTTTTGAAACCCTGAGGTTCGTGAACAGGGAGATGCGATCGGCGGATGGCGGATTTTATTCAGCACTGGATGCAGATAGTGAGCGCCCGAACGCAGCGGGCCATGCGGAAGGTGCTTATTACCTATGGTCGGAAGCTGAGCTGAAGTCGTTGTTATCAGAAAATGAATTTCGTTTTACCCGAAACTATTTCGACATAAGAGAACATGGCAATATATTGTCAGACCCGCAGCAGGAATTTACCGATCTCAATATTCTTTATATCGATGAAGCGTTTAAAGGTGCACGGCTAAC
>JADFWE010000072.1 GCA_015222915.1 Pseudomonadota bacterium
GGCGGCAACACTACCCCTGTATTGCCGTATTCGGCATAAACATTATCTGGACCAGCTTCAGGCTGCTCTGCTCGTTTATTCAGCACCGAGATAAAATCATCGTTAAAACCAAACCTGTCGACTATCTTCGCTATACGTTTCTTATCAAAACGCTGCAACATGCCGTTATCAAACCAGAATTTTTCAGCATGTTTTTCCTGCAGTTTTTTCAGCAGATATAAGCTGTAAGCGTAGGCCTGAACATAGAAAGCGGTATCAGTATCGTTATCAGCGGACAGACGTGGATAGACGATGGCGGCAGGGTTCTCTGATGTTCCTTTGGCCACATCACCGTGTTTATCGATAACACTGACTTTCCAGCCGCGTTGAACCAGCGCATAGGCCACACTGAGGCCAGCGATTCCGGCACCTATGATGGTGGCAGTTTTCTGCCTTCTTATGATATCCCTGCTTATCGCTGGCGCTGAAGCAAACCATGGCCTGTCTTTAAATTTCAACGTTGTCGACGTTTTTTCAGCCGCCATAACCGCCACTAACATCTCACGCTTTTTACCATGGCCGGCGACCTTGCTCACCTCAAAACCTGCCGCCTGCATATTACGTCTCACAAACCCGGCGGCAGTATAGGTGCTGCATGTCGTACCGCTGCGACTATTCTCTGCGATTCGCTGGAACAATTCTTCAGACCACATCTCAGGGTTTTGGGCCGGAGAGAAACCATCGAGATACCAGGCATCGACGTTCAGCTCAGCACCGGCCAGCGCTTGCAGGGCATCCATAAACCTGTAATGAATAACCACCCTTCCACCGAACAGCCTGCGTATATGCGTGGTCTCTACCGCCGGCGGATAGTTGTCGATCAGTTCATCGGCGATGCTCCTGAGATCTGTCGGCACTTCCGGCGGTGAATCGGTGGGCAGTTCGGGATCAGCTCCGATATTCTGTGAGGCTAGCTCACCCAGCGTCTGAGGTGACAGAGGATATTTTTCTATGGCGATATAATGCAGACAGCGATCTTGATGACCATCATCACTGCCGGCGATAAATTCAAGCCATTTTTTTATGGTGAGGATACAGTTAAGACCACTGCCAAAACCGAGTTCGGCGATAACGAAGCTGGAGTTCTCAGATAAAGCTTCTTTCCAGCGCTCCGGCAGACCATTATGCCTGAAGAACACATGCTCGAACTCGCTCTCACCCGATACCGTTTCATCCTCGTCTGATGAATAATAGATATCGTCAAACATCTCGCTATACGGCTGCTGATCACGCCAGATTAATTTTGTGTATTTCATGTAGCCTGCAGCACTCAGGAAAAGGTAAAATAGGCGCTAATTTAAACATTAATGATGATAGATAAAAACATGGCTGTAGCAACTGACGACAAGCAACGATTCACCGATAAGGTCATCCTCATCACCGGAGCCAGTGACGGCATAGGTAAAGCGACCGCCATACAGTGCGCAAAAGAAGGTGCCACCGTCATCATCCACGGCAAGACCACACCAAAGCTCGAGCTGCTCTACGATGAGATCGTCGATGCGGGTCATACTGAACCGGTCATCTATCCACTCGACCTGGAAAAGATTACGCCGCAAGACTGTGAGACCTTAAGCGATGTCATCAGCAAAGAATTCGGCCGACTCGATGGCATGTTCAACAATGCCGCCTGGCTGGGGGCTTCAAGCCCTATCCAGCAATACGATACCGAGTTATGGTTCCGGGTGATGCATATCAACCTCAATGCCAGCTTCATGCTGACACAGGCCTGCCTGCCCCTGCTCAACCACGGCGGCAACAGCTCTATCGTTTTCACGCTGGATGACAAGAACACCGCCTACTGGGGCGCATACAGCGTTTCAAAAGCAGGCCTTACCGCGCTGATGCAGATACTGGCTGATGAACTGGAGAACAGCAAGATCAACGTTACCGGCCTGTTACCCGGCATTGTGAGAACCGCCATGCGCACCCGTGCTTTCCCGGCAGAAGACCCGACATCACACTCCACTGTTGATGAAGTCGCTCAGGCAGCAGCCATGCTGCTGGACGAGAATGGAACAATGATCGAAGGCGAAAAATCACACGGAAGGATCTTTAAGCTGAAGCAGTTGCTGTCAGTCATCGACAGGTAAAGCAGAAGAGAGCACCATATTTTTTATTTCCGCATATGACCCAAACGCGCCATCCACAA